>JANYCM010000199.1 GCA_025360285.1 Sphingomonadales bacterium | reverse complement strand
CGGCGAAGCGTTTTTTACCGAACCCGGCCGCTTGTCCGATATCGTTGCCGCCGCGATCACCCGCGTCACCGGCGTTACGCCGGAACTTTCCACCAGCGGCGGCACCTCGGACGCGCGCTTCATCCGCCGCCTGTGCCCGGGGGTTGAATTCGGGCTGCCCGGTGCCTCGATGCACAAGATCGATGAAAGCGTCGCCGTTGCCGACCTTGTGGCGCTGACCGATATCTATGACGACATCCTCGCCCGGGTGTTCGCGCCGGCCTGACCCGCCAACTGGACCTTGCTTCGCCCTTCTGCGATGATGCAGCTAACAAAGGGTCAACCGGAGACAGGGGTGCGGTTCTACGAGGAGGCAAGGCGGCGCGGCGTCTTTCGGGTCGCGGCGGCCTATCTGGTCATTGCCTGGCTGGTGCTCGAAGTCGGGCATGTCATCAGCATGATCCTGGAACTGCCGCATGTGACGATGAAGGTGCTGCTCGGCGCGCTGGTGCTGGGGTTTCCCCTGGTCGTCGGCCTGTCGTGGATGTTCCGCATCGCCCAGGGCAATTGGGACCCGCACCTCGATCTGCCCGAAAGTGATCCGGCGGCCCCGGCCGAACACAAGGCGCATGAAGGCAATGGCGGGCATGGCGGCGGGCATGGCGGCGGCGGTGGCGGGGTTGATCCGCTGCCGATTATCATGGGCGTGCTGACGTTGGGCGCGCTGGTGCTGTTGTTCGTCAACCGCAGCCTGGGCGAGGGCGACAAGGGCGGCGATGGCCATGGCGAGGCCTCCAGCGTCGCCGCACCCGCCGCCGAAACGTCGGTCGCCGCCGCCGTCGCCGCCTCCAAACCCGTGACCGCGCCGGTGACCAGCAACAGCATCGCGGTCCTGCCCTTCGACAATCTGTCGGGTGATCCCGGCCAGGCGTTTTTCTCCGACGGCATGGCCGAGGAATTGCGCGGCGCCCTGGCCAGCGTGCCGGGCCTGCAAGTCGCGGCGCGCACCTCGTCCAACGCCTTTCGCGACACCAAGAGCGATGTCGCCACCATCGGCGCCAAGCTGGGCGTCGCCTATGCCCTGGAAGGCAGCGTGCGGCGATCGGGCAAGGTGGTGCGGATCAGCGCGCAGTTGATCGAGGCGAAAACCGGCTTTGAACGCTGGTCACACACATATGACCGCCAGTTGCAGGACGTTTTCGCCATCCAGAGCGAGATCGCCAAACAGGTGACCGACGCGCTGAAACTGCAATTGCTGCCCGAAGATGCAGCGCGGCTGGCAATGGGCGCGACGCAATCGGTGCCGGCGCATGATGCCTATCTGCGCGGTCGCCAGCAATATGATCTGAACGGCGATGAAGCCGTTTATCGCGCCGCGCTGGCGCAGTTCGATGCCGCCATCGCCGCCGATCCCGGCTATGCTGCTGCCCATGCCGGCCGCGCCCGCACGCTTGCCGCCATCGCCGCGCAATTTGACGATCCGGCCAAGGCGCGGGTGGATTTTGCCGCCGCCGAAGCCGCCGCCCAGCGCGCCGTGGCGCTGGCCCCCGATCTCGCCGATGCGCAATCGGCGCTCGGCTATGTCCTGCAATATGCCAAGCTCGATCTGGCCGGGGCGGCGCGCGCCTATGACAAATCGATGCAGAATGGCGGCGATGATGCCGATATCCTGATCCGCTATGGCCTGTTCAACGTTCGCGCCGGGGACACGGCCAAGGGCGTTGCCGCGCTGGAAAAGGCGCTGGCCCGGGATCGCTTCAACCCGCGCGTCTGGCGCGCCCTGGGCGGCGCCTATTATGCCGCCCACCGTTTCGCCGATGCCCTGCCACGCCAGCGCGAGGCGCTGCGGCTCAGCCCCGGCCTGGTCGGCGGCCAGTTCGATCTGGGTAACAGCCTGTTGATGCTGGGCCGCACCGCCGAGGCCAAGGCCGCCTATGCCGCCGAACGCCAGCGCTGGGGCAAGTTGGCGGGCACCGCCATGGTCGAGGCGCGGCTGGACAACAAGGTTGGCGCCGCTGCGGCGCTGAAGGCGCTCATCGCCGAATTCGGTGATTCCGCCATTTATCAACAGGCCCAGGTGCTGGCCCAGGCCGGCGACAAGGCCGGCGCCATCGCCGCGCTCAACCGGGCGCTGGCGGTCGGTGACCCCGGCCTGCTCTATCTGCGTCACGATCCGCTGCTCGATCCGCTGCGCAGTGAGGCGGCGTTCAAGCCGCTGCTGGAAAGGTTTTCAATCGGTTAGTTTTGTTTGCGTGTGTCACGTGGTAATTGGATTTATTCACATCAAAAGGGGTCACTTCGATGAACAAGACATTGTTGTTGCTGCTCGCCGCCTCGGCGTTCACCGTCACTGCCTGCGGCCAGAAACGCGGTGAGGAACCGGCGGCCAGCCCGGCGGCGGCTGTCGTGCAGACCGACCGCGACAAGGGCACCGATACCGTCACTACCGAAGACACGCGCGGCAAGGGCACCGATACGGTGACGACCGAAGACACCCGCAGCAAGGGCACAGACACGGTGGTGGAAGAAGATACCCGCGGCAAGGGTACCGATACCGTTACGAGCGAAACCGCGAAGTAATCCCTTCCTTCTCCCTCTCCACTCTACGGCGCTGCTTGGCGACGTAAAGTGGAGAGGGAGCAGAAGGGCAGTTTGCCGCTGTCCTACAGAAGCCAAATAGGTTATGACTACGCAGCTTGGTGCGAATCCGTCCGGGCCGGTCGGTGCTTTTGCTCTTTGACATCGAAAATTCGATCATGGCGAAGGCGCGATCCTTCACAATACGGCGCTCGGCTCATACAACCACCGAGAGAGAGACTTTCGTCAACTTCCGCCGGGCGGGTGCAAACCTTCAAGTGATGGAATCGATTACGGAATCTATCGTCCTCACGGCGTCGGGGCGCGCGGCACATAGGTCCTGATCCATGGCAGATAGCTGGAAACCCGGGCATAGACTCCCGGAAAGCCGGCCCTGGCGCAGCCGCGGCCGGTGCTGACGACGCCGGCGAGGAACGGACTGTCGTCATCATCGCGCCACACCAAAGGCCCGCCGCTGTCACCCTGGCAGGCATCCTTGCCGGCGGCACCGGCGCACAAATTGCGGTCGGTGATGCCGCCATAGGCGGCATTGCAGGTGGCGTTATCGACCGTCGGTACCCCGACGATCTGCAACGCCGCGGGGATCGGCACCACCAGCTTGCCAGGCACTGGGTCGGCGAGCCGGCCCCAGCCTGTCACCCATAATATCTGCCCCGCCAAAGACGGCGCCGGCGCGCGTTCCCCCAGCAAGGGCACGATCGCCACCAGCCTGGGCACCAGCGTCACCGGCTTGGCCAGATGCAGCAGCGCGATATCGTCGCGGGCCGGCGCCGGCACGAAATCGGGATGAACGACAATGCGATCAATCACCGCCGTCGGCAGCGCACCATCCAGCTGCAA
>JANYCM010000095.1 GCA_025360285.1 Sphingomonadales bacterium | reverse complement strand
CAAGCAGTTCACCGAATATTGAGACGCCAACACCGCGCCCGCCTTGGTGACGGCGGCAAACCCGCACGCTGTGTCGATCAAGGCGCCGATCACGCCGGCGTGGAGAAAGCCAGAATACTGCCCCAGATCGTCACGCCACGGCAGAGTCAGAGTGACGGTACCACTGCCGGCCGCAGCAACCTCGATTCCCGCCCCGACATTGAACGGACCGCGCAAGTTGATCGCACGCAATTGTGCCAAGTGATCGATCATCTCGGCCATCGCATTGCTCTCTGACATGTGTTGTTGGGCAACGGCAGATCAGGACAGGGTTGGATAATCGGTATAACCTGCCGGGCCAGGCACATGGTAAAATGTCGCTATATCCGCCTTGGCCAGCGGTGCGTCCGCCGCGAACCGCTCCACAAGGTCAGGATTAGAGATGTAGGCGCGGCCAAAGCTGACCGCCTGTGCATCGCCATTGGCGATCAGGCCCTCGGCAATCGTCTTGTTCAGGGCGCCACCGATTACTATCGCGCCCGAAAACCGCGATCGGAACATGGCATGATAATCATTTTCTCGCCGGTCGAAGAACGAGATGTTGAGATACGCCATATCCGCCGAGGGCATCCGCTCTGTCAGATACTGGTAAGTCTGCATGGGGGTGTCGTCATGCACTTCGTTGGGCATTATGGATTCCGGTGACAGCTTGATCCCGACGCGTCCCGGCCCGGCTTCAGCGATCATCGCGTCAAGCGTTTCGAGGATAAAGCGCGCCCGGTTCGGAATCGATCCGCCGTAGGCATCGCTACGCGTATTGGTACCCGACGACAGGAATTGTTCAGGAAGATAGCCGCCAGCGCCATGCAGTTCCACGCCGTCGAACCCGGCTTCGATTGCACGCCGGGTGGCGATGCGATGGCCTTCGATGATGGCCTGCACTTCCGCCAGCTCAAGCGCGCGGGGCGTCACGAACGGCTTTTGCGTGGCTGACTCCGTCCAGGCGCCGCCCTTGGGCCGGATGGCGGACGGCGCCACCGGCAGATGTCCCCCCGGGAGCAGGTCCGGGTGCGATATGCGCCCGGTATGCATCAACTGCAGGACGATTGGCGCTCCGGCGGCGTGAACTGCATCGACCACCAACTTCCACGCCGCTTGCTGCGCATCGGTGACGATGCCAGGCGTGCCGACACCACCCTTGCCGTCAAGCGTGGGAAACACGCCTTCGGTGGTGATCATCCCGGCACTGGCACGCTGGGCATAATAGGTCGCGGTCAGATCGCCGACAACGCCATCGTCATCTGCCCGGGATCGCGTCATCGGTGCCATCACGATGCGGTTGGAAAGCGCGATGCTGCCCAATCTGGTCGGCGTAAACAGCGCGTCTGTCATCACAGTGCCCCCGAAATCTTCGTCTTGCTTGCCGGCTGCTCTACCCAATCCGCAACGCGGGTGCGGACCGATCTCGCCTGCACCGGGTCGCCGCAGGCCGAGCACGTCGTCACCGGATGAAAGTCATGCTGACAATCGACGTGGCGATGGATCGCCGGCGGCCCTTCAGGCCCCGCCAGGTGAAGGTCGCCCCATCGAATCAGCGCAAGAATGACCGGCTGAAGCTCGTGTCCGCGCAGCGTCAGCCGGTATTCGTAGCGAACTGGCCGCTCCTGATACGGTACGCGGTCCAGGATTCCAGCCTCAACCATGTCGGCCAGGCGTTCGGTGAGAACTCGCCGCGCAACGCCAAGCTTGGCCTGAAAATCATCGAAGCGGCAAACGCCGAGCAGTGCTTCGCGCAAGATAATCAGCGCCCAGCGGTCGCCGACGACCGACAAAGCTCGGGCCAGCGAACAATTCTCCTCGGCAAGCTCGTTCCATCGCATGGAAATCGTCTACCAGCGAGTCGGTTCACTTTCAAGACCCATCATGGGGCAAGATGGCTTGTGTGGGTCAGGAGCACAGCCTCGCGTGGCAGAAGTACCTGCTCTTGTGCCCCCCACCGGGCCCGCGCAGCACGGAATGCCGCCTTGTGATCGACAATCGGAGCCGGCAGCGTGTTGCCGAACCACAGCCACGGCTCGTGCCCGAAGCCTGCCGGAATCGTCTTGAGTTCGGGCAGCCAGTGCCGGACATAGGCTTCGGTCGGATCCAGATCATGTCCTTGTTTGACGGGGTTAAGGATTCTTGGGCCTCGTTCCTGCATGATCGTCCCGTCGTTGAGACCGACCTGCGGCCAGGTAATTCCGGGCTCATAATCGTCGAACATTTCGGCAAGCGCGCCACCGATCTCGGCGGCCGGAAGCTGAAGAAGCTGCACTGCGTATGATGTTACAAGCTGACGCAGGCGAAAGTTGATCCACCCGGTCGCTGCCAGTTCGCGCATGGCCGCATCCGGCATCGGAATGCCGGTTCGCCCCTCCCGCCAGGCGCGGACGCGGTCGAACTGCGGCTCGGTCGCGGCGGTCAGGCGCGTCGTGTCCTGATAGCGGGAGAAAACCGTAAGGAACCCCGTCCTCATTGCAACCCGGCTGCGGAAGTGCCGGAACGATGCCGCCTCGGCCGAACGGGCCTTCCCGGGATTGGCTGCCTTCCAGATTCGTTCGGCTTTCGTGGTTTCCCAGGCCGCACGGTCGCTGGAAAGTGTCCCGGCGGCAAAATGGGTCGAGAGCTGGCTGGAACTGCTTCGGTCCCGGCCTGGGATCCACATGTCGGCAAGGTAATTGCGGTCAGGCAACACCTGCAAGAACGCACGGAGCAGCAGGAGCGGATGGTCGTCGGCCAGCCTATCCGATTCGAGCTTGTGGTCGTCCGAAAGGAAAGGGCGCTCGGGCTTTGCGCCTCCCGGGCCATAACGACGGATCATTTCACCATTAACCGTCAGCAGCGGGATGCCGGCGACAGCGAGCTCTCGCTCCCATTCGCAGCGGACAGCATTTTCGATCGCCATGCCATCGGCTGCGTTGCGGATGACGGCTGTACATCCCAATCTGCAGCAGATCGCAGCCAGCGACTGGTCGTCGCCTGCGCCGAGCACCTCGAACGGGATATCGAGTGCGCCTAGCTGTCGGCCCAGACGACGCTCGGCGGCTTCTTCGAGCGTGCGCCGGTTCGGCGTACGACGCGGGCGACCGCGCGCTTCGGGCAGGATGCGAACGACCGCAAGACCGGTTGCTGAGGCTCGGAACGCTGTTGAAAACGCAAGATTATCCTCAAGACGCAAATCCTCCGCCAGAAGGACCAGGCTTTTCCCAGCAGTAATCAGGGGCATGGCGGCGCTCTCCAGTATTTCGATCGGCTTGATCGTGTTATTGGCAGCGCGACCTGAGTGTCGGTCTCACGGCAACGCGCTGATCATTTCATAAAGGAAGTTATCGTCCATTACGACGATCAATGGCGCTGTTTGCTCCCGATCTCGAGCCAACGGCCAAAATGCCGCATGCGGGCGTCTTC
>JANYCM010000093.1 GCA_025360285.1 Sphingomonadales bacterium | reverse complement strand
CAAGCAGTTCATCGACGATATCACCGAGCGGGCGATTGGCGCCGAAGTGGTGCGCTCCGTTACGCCGGGGCAGCAGGTCGTCAAGATCGTCAACGATGCGCTTGTCGAGCTGCTGGGCTCCGAAGCGTCCGAGCTGAACGTCGATGTGACGCCGCCGGCGGTGATCATGATGGTCGGGCTGCAAGGGTCGGGCAAAACGACGACGACCGGCAAACTCGCCAAGCTGCTGACCGAGCGGCATGGCAAGAAGGTGATGATGGCGTCGCTGGACGTCGCGCGACCGGCGGCGCAGGAGCAGCTGCGCGTGCTGGGCGAACAGGCCGGCGTGGCGACGCTGCCGATCATCGCCGGGCAGCAGCCCGTCGCCATTGCCGAGCGGGCGCGGAGTTCGGCGCGGTTGCAGGGCTTTGACGTCGTGCTGCTCGATACCGCCGGGCGCCTCAATGTCGATACGGCGTTGATGGCCGAAATGGCGGCGATTGCGGCAGCGACGAAGCCCGATGAGATTTTGCTGGTTGTCGATGCGCTGACTGGCCAGGACGCGGTGAATGTCGCCAGCGCCTTCACGGCGGAAGTGGCGTTGACGGGCGTGATCCTGACGCGGATGGACGGCGATGCCCGCGGCGGGGCGGCGCTTTCAATGCGCGCGGTGACGCAGCGGCCGATCAAGTTTGCCGGCACCGGTGAAAAGCTCGATGCGCTGGAAGCCTTTGATCCGCAGCGGGTTGCCGGGCGCATTTTGGGCATGGGCGATATCGTCGGCCTGGTGGAACGCGCCGCGGCCAATATCGAACAGGCCGATGCCGAGAAACTGGCGGCGAAGCTCGCCAAGGGGCAGTTTGATTTCGACGATCTGCGCGGGCAATTGCGCCAGATGAAGGCGATGGGCGGGCTGGGCGCGCTGGCCGGCATGATGCCCGGCATGGCGCAGGCCAAGAAAGCCATGGAAAGCGGCGCGGTTGACGAGAAGGTTCTCGGCCGCATGGAGGCGGTAATCTGTTCGATGACACCCAAGGAACGCGCCAAGCCCGAAATTCTGACCGCCAAGCGCAAGATCCGCATCGCCAAGGGCGCCGGCACGACGGTGCAGGAGGTCAACCGCGTCATCAAGATGCAACTCGACATGGCGACCGCCATGAAAAAGCTGAGGAAGATGGGCGGCATGAGGGGCATGGCGGCGATGATGGCCAAGATGGGCGGCGGCAATGGACCTGGGGGCGCTGGCGGCCTTGGCGGCTTGCTGGGGGGCGGGATGCCGCCGGGTTTCGATAAATTCACCAAACGCTAAAAATTCAACAGCTTAGATTTGAAGAAGGAAGACTGAAGATGGCATTGGCAATTCGCCTGGCACGTGGCGGCATGAAAAAGCGGCCCTATTATCGCATCGTGGTGACGGATTCGCGCAACGCGCGTGACGGCAAGTTCCTGGAAAAGATCGGCACCTACAACCCGCTGCTGTCCAAGGATTCGGCCGAGCGGGTGAAGCTGGATACCGAGCGCGCCGCGCATTGGTTGAGCGTTGGTGCCCAGCCGTCGGACCGGGTGGCGCGCTTCCTGGATGCCGCTGGCGTGCGCACCCGCGCGGCCCGCGTGAACCTGAAGAAGGGTGAACCGGGCGAAAAGGCCAAGGAACGCGCCCAGATCGCCATCGACAAGGCCGCCGAAGCCGAAGCCGCCGCCGCCAAGGCGATTGCGGATGCCGCTGAGGCTGCTGAAGCCGCTGCTGCTGCCGCGGCGGAAGCGGCTGCGGCGCCGGTTGAAGAAGCGGTTGCTGAAGAAGCCGTGGCTGAAGAGGCGCCGGCCGCCGAAGTCACCGCTGAAGCCGCAACTGACGAAACTGCTGCCTGATGCGGCATGTTCCCGCTGTCGCTGCCGGGCTTTCGGTGGCGATGGTGGGGATTGCCGGCTGGCATCTGGGCCGGCTCGATATGGCTGACCCCTGGGCGGGGGGCCATGTCGGCCAGGCCCTCGCCTGCGCTTTGGGCAGTGCCGGCCTGTGGCTGCGGCGCTGGCGCGGCGCTGTGGCGACGGTAATGTTCCTCGCCTGTGGCTATGTGGTGGCGGACCGGCGCCTGGCCGGCGCCCTGACGCCTGACCTGTTGCTGCTCGCGCCCGTCGCGGCGGCGGCGCTGTTCATATTGTGGCCGCGGCTGGTGGTGGTGAAGCGGATATGAGCGCGGATGTGACACTCGCGGCGATCGCCGGGGCGCATGGCATTGCCGGCGAAGTGCGGCTGAAACTGTTTGCCGAAAGCCTGGACAGCGTGGCGCGCCACAAGGCGTTCAGCGCCGGCGGGCGGACGCTGACCCTGAAGTCCATCCGCCCCGACAAGATCGGTGCGGTGGCGCGTTTTGCCGAAATCAATGACCGCAATGCCGCCGAAGCACTGCGCGGCACTCTGCTGGCGGTGCCGCGGGACAGCCTGCCGCCGCTGGGCGAGGGCGAATTCTATGTGGCCGACCTGATCGGCGCTGTGTGCATCGATACGGCGGGGGTGGCGCTGGGCCGCGTTGGCGCGGTCGAAAATTACGGCGCCAGCGACATATTGGAGATCATCCGCCCCGATGGCCGCACCTTCATGGTGCCGATCACGCCCGAGGCCGTGCCCGACCTGGGGCCGCCGGTGGTGATTGACCCGGCCTATGCCGAATAGTATATACGGGGTGTGTATACGGAGAGTGTGATGGCTGCCAGCGCCCCAGCGCCCAATTCTGCGAACAAGAAGCAGTTCCGTGCCAAACTATTCAAATCCGGCAATTCGCTCGCCGTGCGTATTCCCGCCGGCACCAAATTGTCGGCGGGCATGGAAATGGATCTGACGATCGAGAATGGCGAAATTCTGTCGCTCCAGCCTGTGGATGCGCCCAAGCGCAAGTTCAACATCGATAAGGTGTGGGGCTGTGCCATTGGTTCCGGACTGCGAATGATCGATCCCGACGACCGCTGGTTCGAAGAACGGCCGCTGTTATGGGATGATCCCGAATGGCGCCGCAAGCATATGCCCGACAAATGAAATATCTGCTGGACAGTAACATCATCATTGCGGCGTCACTGGCCTATGGTGACGATGTGCGGAAACGCCTGGCGGCGGGTGATGAAGGCGATTTTGTCACTTCGGCGGTCGTCTATGCCGAAGTCGTGCATGGTTCAGTTCGCGGCAAACCGCCGGCCTTCGAAAGGCTGGAGGTGTTGATCGAAGAAATTCCCGTTCTGCCCTTCGATTATCGTGCCGCCCGGGCCTATGCGGCCTTGCCCTTCCAGCGGGCCAGTTACGACCGGCTGATTGCGGCGCATGCACTGTCACTCGGCCTGACGCTGGTGACGGACAATAGGGCCGATTTTGCCGATGTGCCGGGGTTGGCGGTCGAAAATTGGACCGTGGCGTGACCTTCGCCGCCACCATCCTCACGCTCTACCCGGAAATGTTCCCTGGCCCGCTTGGCCAAAGCCTGGCCGGGCGGGCGCTCGCCGACGGCATCTGGTCGCTGACGACGCGCAATATCCGGGATTTCACGACGGACCGGCATCGCACCGTCGATGACACGCCGGCGGGCGGTGGCCCTGGCATGGTGCTGCGCGCCGATGTTATGGCGGCGGCGGTGGATGGGGTGGCGAATGGCACCCCGGTCATCGCGCTTACCCCGCGCGGTGCCCCCCTTACCCAGGACCGGGTGCGCCAACTGGCGGCCGGCCCCGGCGTCACCCTCCTCTGCGGCCGGTTCGAAGGTTTCGACGAGCGACTGTTCGAGGCGCGCGGCATCGAACAGCTCAGCATCGGCGATTATATCCTGTCTGGCGGCGAGGTGGCGGCGCTGGTGCTGCTCGATGCTTGCGTCCGGCTGCTGCCCGGTGTAATGGGCGCGCCCTTGAGCGGTGTGGACGAGAGCTTTGAAAGCGGCCTCCTCGAACATCCGCACTATACAAGGCCCCCCGTCTGGGAAGGCCTTGCGATCCCCGAAGTGTTGCGATCGGGGGATCACGCAAAGATCGCCGCCTGGCGAACGGAGCGGTCCGAACAGGACACACGGCTACGGCGGCCGGACCTTTGGCAGCGTCATTCCGACGCGGCAGGCCCATCGCCCTCTGGCGCGCGGCGACAGAAAAAGGAGGAATGAGATGAATCTCATCCAGCAGATCGAAGCCGAAAATATTGCCAAGCTGACCGCCGTTCGCGCCATTCCGCAGTTCCGCGCTGGCGACACACTGCGCGTCGGGGTGAAGGTCGTCGAAGGCGAACGCACCCGGGTCCAGAATTACGAAGGCGTCTGCATCGCCCGCAGCAATTGCGGCATGGGATCGTCGTTCACCGTCCGCAAGATCAGCTTCGGCGAAGGTGTCGAGCGCGTCTTCCCGCTCTATTCGCCGTCGATCGACGCCATTGAAGTCGTCCGCCGCGGTGTCGTGCGCCGCGCCAAGCTCTATTATCTGCGCGGCCGTTCGGGCAAATCGGCGCGTATTGTCGAAAAGCGCCTGCCGCGGCCGGAAAAGACGGAAGGCTGACCGCATTTCCTTTGAACTGTCATCCCGGGCTTGACCCGGGACCCAGCTTTCTTGCTTCTGCCGGCATGGACAAGACAAGTTTCGTCTACATCATGACTAACTACCGCAACGGAGCACTATATACCGGCGTTACCAGCGATATTGTCCAGCGTATCGGGCAGCACCGCGACGGCGTGTTTGCGGGTTTTACGCTTGGACACGGCATCAAGACGCTGGTCTGGTATGAAGCACTACCCGACATCGAAACCGCCATGCACCGTGAAAAGTCGATCAAGCGGTGGCGGCGGGATTGGAAATTGCAACTGATCGAGGCCGAAAACCCGGATTGGCGGGATTTGTGGCCAACGCTGTTTGGGGCCGAAGCCGGCGCGCCGCTGCCCAGAGAGAAGCTGGGTCCCGGGTCAAGCCCGGGATGACATTCGCAGCCTGGATTGCACTCAGGAGCCGGCCTCCTGATCAAATGGCCTGGCCCGCTTCCCCCAGGGCCGTCGCCCTACCGGGCAGCCGTGGCCAAAACGCGGTGGACCGCCCTTCCCTGTCGCCGGCCGCTTCGGTAAGACAGCGGCGTGCACCCCGACATTCCCACTGAAGGCCGTATCGAGGCCGGGCGCCACCTGTTGCCGGTGCGCGTCTATTATGAAGATACGGATCTGACGGGCATCGTCTATCACGCCAATTATCTGCGCTACATGGAGCGTGGCCGCACCGAAATGTTGCGCCATGCCGGGGTCGATCATAATGTCGCCATGGCCGCCGGTGACGGTTTCTGGGCGGTGCACAGCATGAACATCATCTGGCACCGGCCGGCGCGGCTGGATGACCGGTTGATCGTCGTTACCCGCGTCACCAAGGTGCGGGCTGCGGCCACGGAACTGGTGCAGGAGGTTTGCCGCGGCGCCGAGCGCCTGTGCAGCGCCACCGTCACCGCGGCGTTTCTGTCAATGGACGGCCGGCCGCAGCGGCAATCGAAACTCTGGCACGATCGCTTCACCACCCTGATGCAACAGGCGGACACCGTTTGATGGATGCTTCGATCACGACTGTCGCCAAGGCGGCGACCGACCTTTCCCCCTGGGCACTGTTCCTTGAGGCCGATATCGTCGTCAAGCTGGTCATGCTGCTGCTGCTGTCGGCCAGCATCTGGTCCTGGGCGATCATCATCGAACGGTCGCGCCTGCTGCGCGGCATCAACGCCCAGGCCAAACAGTTTGAAGACTGGTTCTGGAAGGCCGAAAGCCTGGATGCGCTCTATGATCCCGCCGCCAAGGCGCAGCACCCGTCGGCGCGGCTGTTCGTTGCCGGCATGACCGAATGGCGGCGCAGCCTGGCGCGCGGCCGCATCGACCGCGAGGGCGTCCGCGCCCGGCTTGCCTCGATCACCCAGGTCAGCATTGCCCGCGAGATTGACAGCCTGGGCGACAAGTTGAACATCCTTGCCACCATTGGATCGGTGGCGCCGTTCGTCGGGCTGTTCGGCACCGTCTGGGGCATCATGCGCAGCTTCACCAGCATTGCCGCGTCGGCGAACACCACGCTGGCGGTGGTGGCGCCGGGCATTGCCGAGGCGTTGTTCGCCACCGCCATCGGGCTGTTCGCCGCCATTCCCGCCGTCATCGGCTACAACCGCCTGCTGCACAATGTCGGCCGGCTGGAGGCGCGGCTGTCGGCCTTTGCCGAGGAATTCCAGGGGCTGTTGTCGCGCCAATTGGACGGGATGGACCAGAAGTGAGGGCCGCACGCCCGTCGACCCTGCCCCTTGTTTCTCCCCTGCCGCAAGCGGGAGGGGCGTAGGTTATGGCGATGGGCCTCAACACCCGGCGCGGCAAGCGCCAGCCGATGGCGGAGATCAACATCACGCCGATGGTCGATGTCATGCTGGTGCTGCTGATCATCTTCATGGTGACGGCGCCCCTGCTCGTCACCGGCGTGCCGATCGACCTGCCCGACAGCAAGGCCAAGGCGCTCGCCGCCGATGAAAAGCCCATCCAGATCAGCATCGATGCCAAGGGTGGCGTGTTCATCGACAGTCTGAAGATCACCTCGGCAGCGCTGCCCCCCAAGCTGGTGGCGCTGCGCGAAGCGCGGCGTGATGATCCGCGCGTCTATGTCCGCGCCGACCAGCGGCTGCCCTATGGCGATGTCATGGCGCTGGTGGGTGAGATCAGCGCCAGCGGCTTCAAGAAAGTCGCGCTGATCAGCGACCAGCACCGGGCCGCGAACGCAGCGCCGGACAAAGCCGCTCCGCCGGCACCATGACCGCCCGCGAGCGCAACGCCGTCCTCATCGCCGGCGCGGCACATCTGCTGCTGTTCGCCGCGCTGAGCCTGGGCTGGATGCAAAGCCAGACGCTGCCGGCCGCCGATCCCAGCGAAGCCATCGACGTTATCGAGATTGCCGAAGCGCCGCGCGCGCCGCCGCCGACGCCGGCGCCCAAGGCCGCACCGCAGGAAAGCGTGACGCCGCCGCCGGCCGACCCCAGCCCGCCGGAACCCAAGCCGGTCACCGTGCCCGATGCGGTGCCGCTGCCTGATACAAAGCCCGAGAAAAAGCCCGACAAGCCACCCAGGCCCGCCGCCAAGCCCAAGGCCGAAACCAAGCCGCTCGACCAGAGCCTGCTGCAAAACCTGATCGACAAGGCGCTGCCCAAGGCCAGGGTCAAGCCGCTGGATACGTCGAGCCTGGCCTCGGCCATCGCCAGCGCCGCGCCCAAGGCGGCAACGGTCGATCCGCGCGCGGCGGCAACGCTGGCGCAGGCCATCCAGGCGCAGGTCGCGCCGTGTTGGAACCCGCCGATCGGCGGCGCCGATGTCAAGCGCATGACCGTCATCATCCGCGCCGATTTCGCCGCCGATGGCAGTGTCATCGGCACGCCCTCGGTGGTCAGCCAGACGGGGGTGACGGCGGGCAATAGTGACTATGCCCGGGCCTTTGCCGAAACCGCGCGGCGCGCGGTGCTGCGCTGTTCGCCGCTGAAACTGCCGCCGAAGCTCTATGATCTGTGGCGATCGGTGGAGATCAACTTCGATCCGGCGAGCATGACATAGGAGGCAAGCCAACGCCCTGCCAGTTGACGCTTCGCGTCGCCTGACGGCTGCGGGGAGGGCGTTGGCTTGCAATAGGGCTACCATCGCACCGCCACCTGAGGCACAAGCCCCGACAATGACCACCGCCGATATCCAGCCCATCCCGCTCCACCTTGTCGATACCGACATGGCCGCCGCGGCCGCCGCCTTTGGCGATGCCTTTGGCCGCACCGGCTTTGCCGTGGTCAGCGACCATGGCATCGACCAGGCGCTGATCGACCGGGCGCTGACCGCCACCAAGGCGTTCTTCGCGCTGCCCGAGGCCATCAAGGCGGCCTATGTCGTCGCCGGCGGCGGCGGCCAGCGCGGGTTGACGCCGTTCGGCATCGAAGTCGCCAAGGGGGCGGAACGGTCGGATTTGAAAGAATTCTGGCACGTCGGGCGCGACCTGCCGGCCGGGCACGCCTTTGCCGGCATCATGCCGGCCAACCTCTGGCCCGCCGAAATCGCCGATTTCGAACCGGCGGTGCGGGCGCTGTATGCCGCGCTCGATGCCGCGGGCGGGCGCATGTTGCGGGCGATCGCGGTGCATCTGGGGCTGGACCCGGACTTTTTCGCCAGCCCGGTGCGCGATGGCAATTCGATCCTGCGGCTGCTGCATTATCCGCCGGTGGCCGCCGGCGCGGCGGCGATTCGGGCCGGGGCGCATGAGGATATCAATGTCATCACCTTGTTGCTGGGGGCCGAGGAGGCCGGGCTGCAACTGCTCGATCGCGGCGGGCAATGGCGCGATATTGCGGCGCCGCCGGGCAGCCTCGTTTGCAACATCGGTGACATGCTGGAACGGCTGACCGGCGGGCGGCTGCCGTCCACCACCCACCGCGTCGTCAATCCGGCGCCGGAACGCGCCGGCATCGCGCGCTATTCGACGCCGTTCTTTTTGCATTTCCGGCCGGATTATCTGATCGAAACCATGGCAGGCGGCCCGAAAGCCTGGCCGCCGATCACCGCCGATGAATTTCTGCGCCAGCGGCTGCGCGAAATCGGGCTGTTGTAAGCGCGGCGTCACATAAAGCGCCGATGAGGGACATATTGCGGGGGAGTTTGACGATGCGGATGATCTTTGTGGCGGTGGGCCTGGCGCTCGGCAGCGCGGCGATGGCCGCCCCGGTGCTCGACACGCCGGTGAAGGATGATTTCTGGGCCGCCGGCCGCGCCCGACTGGCCGAGCGCATGGCGGTGCTCAACCGGCCCAAGCACGCCAGGAATGTCATCCTGATGATCGGCGACGGCATGGGCATCGCGACGATCACCGCAGCGCGTATCTATGACGGGCAGAACCCCGGCGATGGCAAGCCGCGCCGGTCCGGCGAGGAAAACAGCCTGGCATTTGAGGAAATGCCGCATGTCGCACTGGTGAAAACCTATAACAGCGACGCCCAGGTGCCCGACAGCGCCGGCACCGCCAGCGCCATGAACACCGGCATCAAGACGCGCATCGGCACGATCAATTTCGGCCAGAAGCAAATGGCCGATGCCTGCGCCACCCCCGACGCGCTGCCGCGCACCATCGCCGAATTCGCCAAGCGCCAGGGCATGGCGGTTGGCGTTGTCACCACCACCCGCATCACCCATGCGACGCCGGCGGCGGTGTATGCGCATGTGCCGAACCGCAATTGGGAAGGCGCTGACAAGGCCTATTCGGTCGAGGACCGCAAATCCGGCTGCCCCGACATTGCGACGCAATTGGTGGATTTCAAACCCGGCGGCGGCATCGACCTGGCGCTGGGCGGCGGCAAGGCGCGTTTCAAGCCGCTCGCCGATGGTGGCCTGCGCGATGATGGCGTCGATCTGATCGCCAAATGGCAGGCGCGCTTCCCCAATGGCCAATACGCCGGCGATGCGAAAAGCCTGCGGTTGATCGATGCCGATGGCAAGGGCCCGGTGCTCGGCCTGTTCAACGATGATCATCTGAGTTTCGAAGCCGATCGTGATCCGGCCAAGGAACCCGGCCTGACCGAAATGGCGCTGTTCGCCCTGGCGCGGTTGCAGCACGCCAGCCCCAAGGGCTATTATCTGATGATCGAGGGCGGTCGCATCGACCATGCCCATCACGCCACCAACCCGTATCGCGCGCTGAGCGAGACCCAGCAATTTTCGCGCGCTGTCGCCGCAGTGCTGGCCACGGTCAACCTTAACGACACGCTGGTGCTGGTCACCGCCGATCACAGCCATGTCATGACGATGGCCGGCTATCCCGAACGTGGCAATGACATATTGGGCTTCATCCGCAATGCCGCCGCCGGTGAATCGCGCGGGCCGGTCAGCTCCGAAGGCTGGGCGCTGGATGATGAAAAGCGACCGATGACGACGCTGAGCTATGCCAATGGTCCGCGCACCGGCGCCGGCCTGTCGCACCTGCTGGCGCCGAATGACAAGAATTACCTGGCCGACAAATTGCATGGCACCGATGCCGAATCGCATGGCGGCGAGGATGTCGCGCTATTCGCCGACGGGCCGCGATCAGACCTGGTCGGCGGCGTCATCGAACAGAATGTGATCTTTCACATCATTGCTGAGGCGCTGGGCTGGAAATAGTGTCGGCGGTCGCGGCGGTGCGCGCCATGCCGGACAGGCCAACGGCAACGGCAGCACCGGCGACAACGCCGAGCGCCAGCCCCATTACCCAGAACAAGCGGCGCCAGCGCAGCGATCGCGTTGATTGGAAATTACGGTCGGGCATGACGATCCAATTATAGTGAAAAAGGCGGCTGCCCCCTGCCTTTCGATAGAGCAAGAATCATGCCACCGCCGCGCGCCGCGCCAAGCGGTTGATTTTGCAAACCGCCACGCAGGGGTTTTGCCGGACGGTGTAAAGTCCACCGACACTTAAGTGTAATATGCCGTAATGAAGACAAGACCGTCGGGCGGCGCATTGAGGCCGAGGGCGGTGCGATCGCGGGCGGCAAGCGCGGCATGCAGCGTTTCGGCGGTCCACCGCCCCTCCCCCACCAATTTCAGGCAACCAACCATCGACCGCACCTGATGGTGAAGAAAGGACCGCGCCGCCGCTTCGATGAGGATGGTTTCGCCCTCGCGCTGCACCGTCAGCCGGTCGAGCGTCTTGACCGGCGAGGCAGACTGGCAGCGCACCGAGCGGAAGGTGGTGAAATCATGCCGGCCGACCAGATTTTGCGCCGCGGCGTGCATCGCCGCGGCATCGAGCGGCGGCGCCACCTGCCAGGCCAGGCCCTTGTCCCAGGTCAGCGGCGCGCGGCGGTTGATGATGCGGTAGCGATAGGCGCGGCCGGTGCAATCGAAACGGGCGTGAAAATCCGGCGCGGCCTCGGTGCAGGCGAGGATGGCGATGGGGGCGGGGCGCAGCAGGGCGTTCAGTGCCTCCTTGAGACGAAACGCCGGCATCGGCCGTTCCAGATCGACATGCGCCGTCATCGCCGCGGCATGAACCCCGGCATCGGTGCGGCCGGCGCCGTGGACGCTGGTGGTTTCGCCGCTCAGCGCCAGGATCGCCGCTTCCAGCGCGCCCTGCACCGAGGCGCCGTTTTCCTGCCGTTGCCAGCCGACGAACGGCCGCCCGTCAAATTCGATAGTCAGGCGATAGCGCGTCACGCCAGTCGCGTGCCCGGCGGCAGCGACCAGCCGTTGAGCAGGTCGCGCACCGGCATCACGGGCTTGCCGGCGCGCTGCACGATCAGCGGCTGCAACACGCCGTCGGCGGTGCCGATGGCGAGGCCGGCGCCGATGACGCCGGGGGCAAGACCGCCGGGAGCCACGCTCGCCGACAGGATTTTCAGGCGTTCCCCGGCGACTTCGATGAAAGCCCCCGGCGCCGGATTATAGGCGCGGACAGCGCGTTCAAGCTGGGCGGCGGGCTGGGTGACATCGAGCCGCGCTTCGGCCTTGCTGAGCTTGGGGGCCAGCGTCACGCCGGTTTCAGGCTGGGGGGTGGCGGTCCAGGGCGCGGCTAGCACATCGACCAGCAATTCGGCGCCCATCGCGGCGAGTTCCGCCGTCAGTTCGCCCGCTGTCTTGCCGGCGACAGGCGTCGCGCGGTGGCGGATCATCGGGCCGGTATCGAGCCCCGCTTCCATCGCCATGATCGTCACGCCGGTTTCGGCATCACCGGCCAGGATCGCCCGCTGGATCGGCGCCGCGCCGCGCCAGCGCGGCAGCAGCGAGGCATGGATATTGAGGCAGCCACGCGCCGGCGCCTCGAGAATGGCCTGGGGCAGCAACAGGCCATAGGCAGCGACCACGGCGACATCGGCGGCAAGCGCCGAAAAGGCCGTCTGCGCGGCCGGATCGCGCAGGGTCCGCGGCATATGGACCGGGATGCCCAATGCCTCGGCCCGGTCGTGCACCGCCGATCTGGTCAGGCCCTTGCCGCGGTTGGCCGGTTGCGGGGCGCGGGTGTAAACAGCGATGACATCATGCCCCGCCGCTACCAGCGCATCGAGCGCCGGTACGGCAAAGGCCGGGGTTCCCATGAAGATTATGCGCATGGGAACGCGTATATGTTGGTATCCCCTGCCGGGGAAGCGGTGCCGGCCCACGCCCCCGCCCGGCCACCCAGCGATAGCGTACTGAAGTGGGAGGCCGGCCAAGACACGCTTTTGCGGCGGGGGCCGGCACCGCTCTTCAAATCAACAGCAAATCAGGGCTTGGCCGCCACCACCGTCACGGCGCGGCGGTTCTGCGCCCAGGCGGCTTCGTCGGCGCCATCAACGGCCGGGCGTTCCTTGCCATAGCTGATCACCGACATGCGGCCGGTATCGACACCCTGCGCCGCCAGGAAATTCTTGGCGGCGGTGGCGCGGCGATCGCCGAGCGCAAGGTTATATTCGCGGGTGCCGCGTTCATCGGCATGGCCTTCGACGGTCACTTTCACCGCCGGATAACGCGCCAGCCATTCGGCCTGTTTGCCCAAAATCGTCCGGGCATCCTCATCAAGCTCATAGCTGTCATAGCCGAACAGCACATGGTCGGCGCCGGCCTGGGCCACGAAATCGGCGGCGGAACCGGGGATGACGGTAGTGCCAACCATGGCGGGCGGCGGCACGCTGCCATTATCCACCGGGGCGGTGGTCTGCGGCACCACCGTGCCGACCACTGGCGGTGGCGGCGGCAGATCCTTCTTCTTGGTGGCGCAGGCCGAAATGGCAACCGCCGTCAGGGCGATGAGCGAGAGAGAGGCGAAACGCTGTGACATGCCGAAAACCTTCCTTGCTGAACACGCGCCCCCGGGCCCCGCTTCTTTAACGTCTATTACCTTGGGGACAAGGCTGTTTACGGCAATAAGGGCGACCCCGTTGCCGTCTACGGCAACAATGGCGACCCCGTTGCCGTCTATGGCAACAATGGTGACCACGCCGGGTCCGAACCGTCGAGCGGCGTTGCCACCCTTCGTTCATTCTGGCCGCTGAGATCGACCGACCACAGGTTTACCGGGCCACCGCGCGCGCTGCGGAAGAACAGGATGACGCGGCCATTGGGTGACCAGGTCGGGCCTTCATCCTGATAGGCGTTGGTGAGCAGGCGTTCGCCCGAACCATCGGGCTTCATCACCCCGATCGAGAAACGCCCGCCGCCAAGCCGGGTAAAGGCGATGAGGTCGCCGCGCGGGCTCCACACCGGTGTCGCCGCGCGGCCTTCACCAAAGCTGATGCGCTGCTGGCCCGATCCATCGGCGGCCATGACATACAGTTGCTGGGTGCCACCGCGATCGCTTTCGAAAACGATGCGGCTGCCATCGGGGGAATAGCTCGGCGCGGTATCGATGCCGGGCTGCGTCGTCAGCCGGGTGAGTTTCCGGCTGCCGAGGTCCATCCGGTAGATATCGGTATTGCCGCCAACCGACATGGAGAACACCAGATTGCTGCCATCGGGCGAAAAGCGCGGCGCAAAGCTCATATTGGGAAAATCGCCGATCGCCTCCTGTCGGCCGCTGCCCAGCGTATAGAGCCAGACCCGCGGGCGATTGCCTTCAAACGACATATAGGTCAGCGTCTGCTGGTTCGGCGCAAAGCGCGGTGTCAGCACCAGATTTTGCCCCTGGGTGAGGAAACGGTGGCCGGCGCCATCCTGGTCCATAACCGCCAGCCGCTTGATGCGGCGCGTGCGCGGCCCCGTCTCCGAAACATAGACGATGCGGCTGTCGAAATAGCCGGTTTCGCCGGTCAGCCGCGAATAGACCAGATCGGCGCATTTATGCGCGGCGCGGCGCCACCCGGCGGCGGTGGTGACAAAGCCCTGGCGCGCCAGTTCCTCGGCCGAAAACACATCATAGGCATAGCAACCGATGGTCAGCCCGCCATCGGCGTTGACGGTGACATTGCCGGTGACCAGCGCCTGCGCCGCCACCGTGCGCCAGGCGGCATATTGTGGCCGCATGACATCATCGGGCGTTACCTGGGTGGTGTAGGCGGCCGGATCGAGCGGGCGGAACAGCCCCGATGATTTCAGATCATTGGCGATGACCTGGGCAATGCGGACCCCCAGATCGGCGGTGCTGCCCGCTTCGGTCGTGCCCGGCGCTGTCGCCACGAACCCCGGCACGGCGATAGGCAGCGGCTGGGCAATGCCGGAATTGATATCCACGCGGATGACCGCCTGGGCGGGGGTGAGGGAGAGGGCGAGAAACGCCAAGGAGAGGGTACGCATGAACATGATGAGGTCTATATCGGATGAGTTGGCGCAATCCAACTCCCTCGCCGTTGACGCTTCGCGTCGCCTAACGGCTGCGGCGAGGGCGTTACATCACCCCTGCCGCCGGCAATCGATCGGCGCATAGCGGCGGACCGCGGCGCGCAGGGCGATCATCCGGCACGAGACATCGACGCCATTGACGGTGATGCGCCCCAGGATGCGGTCATAACGATCATAGCCCTGCGGCCGCAGCACCGGCGGGCCGGCGGCGATCAGCGCGATCATCACCCGCTTGCTGGCAAAGCCGTCCCCCGGCGTGCACTGCCGGCCGGGGTTGCAATGGCCGGGCAGTTCCGGCGCATCGATGCCGAGCAGCCGGACATGGGCGGACAGGTTGCGGCAAGCGATCGTATCGCCGTCGATGACGCGCGGGCTTTGGCAGACGATGGCGGGGGGTGGGGCGTAGGGCATGGGCGGTGTTCGCGCGCTTTGGGTTCAGAAGGGAGTCGGCACCGGTCCGTGCCACCGCCCGGCCACCCCTTAAGGGAAATTACCGATGGGTGGCCGGGCG
>JANYCM010000187.1 GCA_025360285.1 Sphingomonadales bacterium | reverse complement strand
GGCCAGCCTGCTCCCCCCCGCCCAGCCACCCAGATAGCATAGTTTCGCCTGGCTGCTGGACGGGGGAGCGGGCTGGCCCCGACTTTCGGCAAGATGCTCTAAACCCGCTTCGCCACGGCGATCGCCACGCGGCACCCGGCGCGGATCACCGCCTGCACGGTGGCAAAGCCATGTTCGCCGCTATGCGATGCTGCCGTCTCGCGGTGGGCGACTTCGTCGGCGCGATAGTCATCAACCATGGCGGCCAGTTCCGGGTCGGCGCCGCCGGCCAACGCCTCGGCCTGTTCGCCATAATGCTGGTCGATGACGGTTTCGACAGCAACGGTTGCCGCCATCGCCGCCTTTGGCCCGATCAACGCCGTCGCCGCACCCAGCGCATAACCAGCCACATGCCACATCGGCGCCAGCAATGTGGGCCGCACGCCGCGCTGCGTCATCAGCGCATCAAAGCCTGCCAGATGGCGCTGTTCCTGTGCCGCCATGTGGCGGATTTCGCCCGAAACCCGGCTGCGCCCGCCCATCACCGCCAATTGCCCGGCATAGATGCGCGCCGCGCCATATTCGCCGGCCTGGTTGACGCGGACCATCGATTGCGTGTCCGGCGGCGCATCACCGGGCAGATGCCGGGTCATTTCGCCTTTTGCAGTCGCCATAGCGTCCAACCTCCGATTGCCGCTGAAACCAGCGCATTCCATCCTGCCATGGAAACGCCGAAAAGCGACCAGGCAATGGCGTCGCAGCGGATCAGCGGCTGCGCCAGAATCTGCGACAGCATTTCGGCGCTCGATCCCGTCAGCGGCGCGGCAGCGCATTCGGTGATGCCCTTCCACCAATGCTGTTCGACGCCGACATGGAAGGCGGCGATGGCGGTATCGGCAAAGACCGCGACGGCAGTGATGCCGACCAGCACGCGCGGGCAGCCGGCCGCCCAGGTAAGCAAGCCAAGCCCCAGCACGCTGACCAGGGCCCAGCGCTGCCACATACACATTTCGCACGGCGCCAGCCCGCCGAGATATTGAAAGGCCAGGGCGCCGCCGAGCAGCGCCGCCGCGCCGAGCAGCAGCACGGCGGTGATGAGGCCGCGATCAGACTGCATAGCGCACCAGCACAAAGCCCCCCATCGCCACGGCAACACCAAGCATCAGCAGGTGGAAATAGCGATCGATAAGACGCTGCGCCGCCGGGCCATAATATTTGAGCAGGGTGCCGATGACGAAGAAGCGGCTGCCGCGTCCGATGATTGAGCCGAGCACCGCGCCGCCGATGCCAAGCGGCACGCTGCCAGCGGCGATGGCGGTCACCGAAGGAAAGAAGCAGAAACCCAGCAGCCACAGCCAGGGGTTGCTTGCGACATCATGCTTGAAGCCTTCGAATTGCACCAGATGCCCGGTCATTTCGAGCAGCGGCACCGCCAGCGCGGCATAAAGCAGCGCACCGATCGCATAGCCGGCCAGCGCGCCCAGCGCCGAGGTAATGGTGCCGATCGCCGCCACCCGTAACGTCCGGTCGGGCCGGGCAATCGCCATCGGGATCTGCAGCAGCTCGGGTGGAATGGGCAGGACAGCGCCATCGACGAAGCTGACGGCGCCCAGCCAGACCTCGGCCTGGCGGCCAGCCGCGCGTGCCAAAATCCAGTCGTAAAGGCGGCGAAGCACGGCGGCAATCATCCTGTCGTGGCGGTTGCCAGCCCCTTAGGGGGGGCAGCGAAGCGGCGCAATCAGTTGTGGGCGACCGCGGTGCCAGTCGGCGCTGCGGCTGTCTGTACCGCTGCCGGCGGCGCCAGCCGGCCAAGCAGCCGCGTCGCATAATCCAGCTGAAAATCAATGACGCCCTTTTTCTTCAGGCTGTCGGCAGTCTCGGCAAAGCGCGGGTCGGGCTTGGCATCGGCTTCGACGAGCTTTTCGGTGCCATCCTTCACTTCGTTGATCAGATGCTTGCGCAGATCGGCTTCGCGCAGCCTCGGCCGTTCGGCGCGGCTGGGGTCGCTCAACTGCGGCACCTGAATATCGGGCTCGATGCCATTTTCCTGCACGCTGCGCCCCGATGGCGTGAAATAGCGTGCCGTCGTCAGCCGCAGCGCCGTTTCCTGGCTCATCGGGATCAGCGTCTGCACCGATCCCTTGCCGAAACTGCGCTGGCCCAGGACCAGCGCCCGGCGCTGGTCCTGCAAGGCACCGGCAACGATTTCGGCCGCCGAAGCCGAGCCTTCATCGACGATCACCACCAGCGGCCGGCCGCCGGTCAAGTCGCCAGCATGGGCGTAATAGCGCTGAATGTCATTCTTGCTGCGGCCGCGCTGGGAGACAATCTCGCCTTTTTCAAGGAAGATATCGCTGACGTCGATGGCCTGGTCGAGAAGGCCGCCAGGGTTCGACCGCAGATCGATGACATAGCCGGCGGCAGTTGGGCCCAGCTTCTTGTCGATGGCGGCAATGGCGGCGCGGGTGGCATCGCCCGTCTGCTTGTTGAAGGTTGAAATGCGGATGACGCCGACATTGCCGCGGGTTTCGAACTTGACCGGCTTGATCTGGATGATTTCACGCTTCAGCGTAAATTCCAGCGGCTTGGGGGCACCTTCCCGCACGATAGTCAATTTGACGGTGGTGCCGGCGGCGCCGCGCATCTTGTCAACGGCGTCCTGCAGGGTCGATCCATAGATCAGGTCACCATTCAGATGGGTGATGTAATCGCCCGATTTGATGCCGGCGCGCGCCGCCGGCGTATCGTCGGTGGGGGAGACGACCTTTACCGCGCCGTCTTCGGTGGTGACGGTCAGGCCCAGCCCGCCATATTCGCCATCGGTGGTCTGCCGCATGTTCTGGAAATCGCGGGCATCGAGATACGATGAATGCGGGTCAAGGCTGGCCAGCATGCCATTGATGGCGCCCTGGATCAGCGTCTTGTCGTCCACCTTGTCGACATAATCGGCGCGCACCCGCTCGAAAACATCCATCAATGTGTCGAGTTGCTTGTAGGTGTCGCTTTCGGCGGCGGCGCGAACGGCAGCGGCCGCCGGGACCAGCGCGATGGCAGCAAGCGGCAGGGCAATTTTCCAGGGGAACGGCATGGGGCAGCCTTTGGGCAACACGAAAGACCATAGGATAACAGAAGCGTGCGGCGATGCCAGCCGGCGATTGTCGCGGCCGCCGGGCGGATGTGCACAGGCTCGGCACGCATAGAATTGTCACTGAAACTGGCGATGGGGGTAAGCGTTGTTGATCGACCACAGGAGATTGATCCCATGCCGATGATTGAAACTGACGATGGCACTGCGCTGTATGTGAAGGAATGGGGCGAAGGCCCGGCGGTGGTGTTGATCCATGGCTGGCCCTTGTCGGCCGATAGCTGGGATGACCAGGCGCTGGCGCTGGCCGATGCCGGCTACCGCGTCATCGCTTATGATCGCCGCGGCTTTGGCCGGTCGGACCAGCCCTGGGCCGGCTATGATTATGACACGCTTGCCGACGACTTGGCAGCGGTGATCGAGGCTTTTGATGTCGAAGACCCGGCGCTGGTCGGCTTTTCGATGGGCGGCGGCGAAGTGGCGCGCTATCTGTCGCGCCATGGCGGTGCCCGCAAGGCGGTGCTGATCGCCTCGGTGGTGCCCTTCCTGTTGCAGACGGCCGATCACCCGCTGGGGGCGCCGCAGGCGATGTTCGACGGCATCAAGGCCGGGTTGCACGCCGATCGCGCCAAATTCCTCAAGGGCTTTCTCACCGATTTCTACGGTGCCGGCAAGGCCAGCCCGGAACAGGTCGAATGGTCGCTGCAGGTGGCGCTCCAGGCCGGATTGAAGGGCACGCTGGCCTGTGTCGATGCATTTTCCGCGAGCGATTTCCGGCCCGATCTGGAAAGTTTTACCATGCCGACGCTGATACTGCACGGCACCGCCGATGCGACTGTGCCGATCGACCTGACGGCCCGCGCTGCCGCGAGGGCCATCCCGCACGCGCAACTTATCGAATATGAGGGCGGTGCGCATGGCTTGCTGGCGACGCACAAGGATGACGTGATTCGCGACCTGCTGGCGTTTCTGGCGGACTGAGGGGCGATCAGCGAGCCTTGAAGACGCTGGTTGCCAGCCATTCGGGCCGCGCCGGCGTGTTGGCGACAGTGCGCGCGATTGCCGCCACAAAATCATCGAGTTTGATGATTTCGTCCTTCAGCACGCCGGGCTGGTCGAGATCATCGCTGGGCGCGTGATAGCGGTTGGCGCGCCAGTCATGTTCGATCTGGAATTCCGGGCTGTTCTTCACAAAGCCGAATTTGAAAGCCAGCGCCGGCACGCCGGTTTTCACGAAACTGAACTGGTCCGTGCGGGTGAAGCTGTTGCGTTCGGGCAGCGGATCGGGCGTCAGCGCCAGGCCCTGCTGCGCCGCCACGCTGCGCGCCACCGCGCCCAGGCTGCTTTCGCCATCCCCCTGCACCAGCACCAGTTTCAGGGGCCATAGCGGCAACGGCATATCGAAATTCAGATCGGCAACGATGCTGGCTTTCGGCACCGTCGGCCGCTGGGCGAAATAGCTGGAACCGAGCAGGCCCTTTTCCTCGGCGGTCACGATGACGAACAGGATCGATCGCTTCGGCCGCGGGCCTTTGCTGAGGCGCGCCGCGATATCCAGCACACTGGCGACGCCCGAAGCATCGTCCATCGCGCCATTATAGATGCGGTCAGCATTGATCGGTTCACCCACCCCGACATGATCGAGATGCGCCGAAATGACGACATGTTCGGCCTTCAGCTTCGGGTCCGACCCCGCCAGCCGCGCCACCAGATTGGGGGAGGACAGCGAACGCCGCTGCGCAGCCACGCTCGCCTGCAATCGCAGCGGCAGGGAAAAGCCCGGCAGCGGTGCCGACGCATCGGCAATCGCCGCCACGTCGGCAAAGCTGTGGCCTGACCCGGCGAACAGCAGCTCGCTGCGCGCCGGATCGAAACGGCCGATGAAGAACCCGTCCGGCGTTTCGCGCAGCGCAGCCTTGGCGAAATACATGCCCGATTGGCTGGCCAGCAGTTTCTGCCGCATCCAGGGAATTTCAACCTGTGCCGGGGTTGTCAGGCTGATCACCCCCACCGCACCGGCCGCGGCCAGGAACTTCACCCGGTCCGACCGGTTGGCGGCCTTTACCGGTCCCGCCACATCCGCCGGACCACCCGAAATCACCACGGCGATCTTGCCCTTCAGATCGACCCCGGCGAAATCATCATGGCCGGGCAAATGCAGGCCATAGCCGATGAACACCAACGGCGCCGCCACGCTGGCCGGCCGCGCCGCCCCGCCCGGCGACACCAACAGGTCGCTGCCCATCGCCAGCGCCTGCGCCGTGCCATCAGCGGCGATCAGCGCGGCGGTGGAGGTCGCATGGTCGATCACCTGGTCTTCAAAGGCAACCGGTTGGAAATAACCGCCCCTGTCGCCCGCCGGCGCCAGCCCCAGCGCCTTGAAGCGTTTGATGACATAGGCGGCGGCACGGTCATAACCGGCACTGCCCGGCAAGCGCCCTTCGTTCGCATCGGACGCAATCGCGGTAATATCCGCCCACCACGCCTTGCCGCGCGGCGTTTGTGCGGTTTGGGCGGATGCGGCGGTGGAGAACGCCAGGGCGGCAATCAGCAGCTTTTTCATGGGCCCAAACCTAGCGCCGCCAACCGTGCTGTCCAGCCGGCTATTTCGGCCCAGGCGCGCCATCATCCTCGCCCTTGCCCGAAAAGCTGATGCGAATGCTGACCCATTCGCCGACCATTGCCTGGCCGCCGACCCGCGGTGGCCGCACCCGGAATTGCCACGCCGCCTCGGTCATCGCGCGGGCCAGGCCTGACCCGCGCGGCGATTCGCCCAGTTCCCGGCAGTCCTCGACCTTGAAGCGTTCCACTGTCTTGCAGGCGATCAGCGCCCAACTGCCTTCGGGTGCGCCATTCTTCAGATAAAAGGCCAGCTCGGCATGGGTTGGTTCGCGCTGCCATTCGGCCTTGTACAGCTTCTGGCCGCCCGGCCCGGCGCCTGGCCCATAAGCGGTCTCGCTGTCGGCACCGTCGGTGCTGGCGCCATCGGCGGCGGCGGATTCATTCTTGTGGTTGGGCAGCTTGGTGATGTCCACGCCGTCAATGAGCAATTTGGTGAACAGCTTGGGCGGTTCGGGCGCCGGGGTCGTGATGGCCGGTGCCGTCGGCGGTGCGGCGGCACGCGCGGCCTTTTTGGTCGCTGCCGGCTTGGGGGCAGGCTTGGTCGAAAAGCTGGGGATCAGCTCGAACACCTTGGGTTCGGCGGGCTTTTTTGGCGGCTGCGGCGGCGCGAGCAGCAGCAACATGCCAACCAGCAGGATATGCAGCAGCAGGACGAGCAGGAACGCCGCCGTGCGGCGCCCGATCGGGGCGCGACTCTGCTCCGATCGAAAGGGGAGGGACGCCAGACGCATCGCCGCGTCGCCTAACCCGCGTGTCATCGCACCGCAACCTTGGCCCGCAACGTTTGCGACGAATTAATGGGATGGACCTGGGCCTGACACCGCGCCCCGGCCTTCAGCTATCCGCCCAGCGCCGGATCAGATTGTGATAAATCCCTGTCAGGTTGACGACTTCGGCATCGCCGATGCCGCGCTCCGCCGCCAGCCGCTGGATTGTCCGGTCGAGGTCGAACAGCAGCGCCCGCGCGCCATCATCGCGCACCATCGATTGCACCCAGAAAAAACTCGCCAGCCGCACGCCGCGCGTCACCGGCGTCACCTGGTGCAGGCTGGCGGCGGGATACAGCACCAAATGCCCGGCCGGCAGCTTGATCGCCTGGCCGCCCGCATTGCCCTCGATGATCAACTCGCCGCCATCGTAACCGTCGGGGTCGCTGAGGAACAGGGTCGCCGACAGGTCGGTGCGCAGCTTGATGGCGGTCCCGCGGATCGGGCGTATGGCATTGTCGATATGGGTGCCAAAGGCCTGGCCGCCGGCATAGCGGTTGAAAAGTGGCGGAAAGGTGCGCAGCGGCAGCGCGGCAGCGACGAACAGGTCACTGCGCCCCAGCGCATCGAGCACCAGGTCGCCGAGCGCCCGTGCCGCCGGCGACCCTTCCGGCATTTGGTCATTGTCCTTCACCGGCGCCGATTGCAGCCCGGCAGTGGCCCGGCCATCCCCCCATGCTGCCGCCGCCAGTTCGCGGCGGCAGTGCGCTACCTCGGCCGGCGTCAGCACATCGGGGATTGTCAGCAGCACTAAAGTTTCACCCGCAACGTCGCCAGCAGTGACCGGCCCGGTGCCACATAGGCAAAGGGCGTCGCGCTGCGATAGATGGCATCATAATAGGTGCGGTTGGTCAGGTTGAGCAAATTCAACTGCACTTCGGCACTGCCCGAAAGCTTGACACGGGCGGTGGCGTCAAACCGCCAGTAACCGGGCAGGGTGGCGCTGCCGCCGATCGTGCTGCCGCCATAGCGCGCGCTGTTGTAATTGGCCTGGCCGCCGATCGTCAGGGCATTGCTGATGGCATAGGTGGCCAGCAGCGCGGCGCTGTGTTTGGGAATGTTGGGGAATACACCGCCAGCCTGGGTCGGCGTCGCCAGCACCTTGGCATTGAGGAAGGTATAGCCGCCGAACACTGCCAGCCGCGAGGTCAGATTGCCCTGCGCGCCCAGTTCAAAGCCATCGACGCGCTGCTTGCCGCCCAGCACCTGCGAGGTGCCGGACACCGGATCGGTGACGCGGGCATTGAGCTTGTCGGTGCGGAAGACCGCGCCGGTGAGCAACAGATGGCCACCGTCGCCCGCCGCATATTTCGCCCCGGCTTCATAGCTGCGGTTGCGTTCGGGATCGAGATTGGCGGTGGCGCTGGCCAGGCCGCCATAGCTGACGCCGCTGCCATCTGTCTGTTCGCCGCTGGGGTTTGACGAGGTCGAGGCCGAAACATACAGCGTCGCCGCCGGGACCGGCTTCCACACGAGCCCCGCATTCCAGTTGAGGAAGCGGCTGCGGTTCTGCAATTCGGTCAGCACGCCGGCGGTGGAAATCGCGACATTGTCGATGCGATAGTCATCATGGCGCAGACCGCCGCTGAGTTTCAGCTTTGGCGTCAGGTCGATGGTATCGACGGCATAGATCGCCTGGGTAGTGACGGTCGTATCGGTGCGCGCGCCTGACAGGCTGCGGAACAGCGGCCAGGCGATATTGGCATCGGGCGCAAACAGATTCTGGGTGATGATGATCGTGGGCACGATGATAGCGCCTTCGGCTTCGGAGTTGGCAAAGGCGAACGGCCGGTTGGACAGCGCCTCGCGGCTGAATTCCACCCCGGTGACCAGCTTGTGCTGCAACGGCCCGGTGGCGAAATCCAGGGCCAGATCGGTGGCATTGGCCCAGCTCTGGCTGGTGGCATTGCGGTTCTTGGGGTTGGCGCGCACCGTCCACTGGCTGGGGTCGGCGGCGGTAATGACCGGGCTTTCGGGCGCTGTCGCGATATAGCTGTTGCGGTTGGCACCATAGCGCAATTTCGAGGTCAGCCGGGCGTGATCGCCGAGCCGCCAATCGATGCGCCCGGTGCCGATATTGACGACCCCATGCGAAAAGTCGCGCTTCGACAGCCCATAGAAATTGCTGCGATTGACAGCGAATGGCTGCTGGCTTCGCACATCGAATGGTACCCCCCAATCGGGCAGACCATCGGCCGTGAGGTGGTAGTAATCGAGCACGACATCGATGTTCGCCGCTGGCTGCCAGGCCAGCGCCGCGGCGACACCCCAGCGGCGGTTCCACACCGTGTCGCGCCCGGCGGTGTCGCCGTCATGCCACAGGCCGTTGACCCGCAGCTGGACAGTGTCCGACATCTTGCGATTGATATCGGCGGTGAAGCGCCGCGTCGCATCGGTGCCGCCCGCGGCTTCCAGGATGATGGCATTGGCCTTGGACGGCGCCTTGCTGACCAGGCTGACGGCGCCGCCAGTGGTGCCACGGCCGCCAAAGGTTGACGATGGCCCCTTGACGATTTCGATCTGTTCGACGGCAAAGACTTCGCGGCTGGTGACACCGGGATCGCGCAGGCCATCTATATAGACGTCGTTGCGGGCATCGAAGCCGCGGATGAAAATGCGGTCACCAAAGGCATTGCCGCCTTCGCCGGTGCCCAGTGTGACGCCGGGCTGGGTGCGTACCAGGTCGCGGATCGATTTGGCCCCCAGATCCTCAATCACCTCCTTGGGGATGACAGTGATGGATTTGGCGGTGTCGGCAATGGGGTCGGTGAATTTGGCCGAAGCCGAGCGATCAACCTTATAGGGGGCCGCCGGATCGGCATTGGGATTGGCGGCCGGGCGGATGCCGGTCACGACAATTTCGGGCGCTGATTCATCGGCACGCACCGGGTGCGCCGCCAGCAGAGCGAGCAGCGGTGCAGCAAGCCCGGCGGAGCGCAGTGATGACCGTAGCGACAGGGGAATTCGGGTGTTCGACATCGAGACAAGCCTTGAGCGACGAAGGGACGCCCAGGCTATATTGCGAGTCATTCGCAATCGCAAGTTTAATGTGAATGATTATCAATAGTGATTGCGAAGAATCCTCTCCCGCTGGCAGCAAAGCTTGACTCGCGCCCTATCGCGAGCGGGTGAGGGTGTTTTTCTCCCGGTTCGCAGCACGGCCCGTGCCGCCCGTCACCCCGCCCGGTGATACGGATGCCC
>JANYCM010000162.1 GCA_025360285.1 Sphingomonadales bacterium | reverse complement strand
GGTGCCGCGTTCGGCGATGTGCGTTGCGGCGCGTTGTTCGCTGCGGTTGACGATGGCGCCGGCGAATAAATTGTCGCGCCAGCCGGACAGATCGGCGGCGGCGGCGAGTTCGTGGAGCAGTGCCAGCCCTTCGGCATCGATGGCGAGTTTTGAAAAATCGCCGTGCAACCCGGCGACGCTGCGCGACAGGGTGGCCAGCCGGCCCGGTTCGGTTTCGAAAAGCGCGGCGATGGCGGGGCGCGGGGCGCGGGCGTGGCTGTGCAGACGGGCATCAATGTCGTTCATAGGGCCATAGTGGCAAATGGTGATGACGCCGCCAAGACGGCTGGATGAATAAGCTGCGGCGGCCCGCCGACACCAGTTGCCGCTTGACCGCGCCGCGCTGCGGCGTCAACGCGCGGGGCATGTTTCGTGACATTTCCCCCGGTGACCGGCCTTGACGCCGACTGACGAGCAATTGCGCGCCTGGGGCCGGGCGGCCTTGCAGCATGATTTTGCCGATATCGGCCTCGTGCGCCGCGCCTTGACCCACAGCAGCGCCGTGCAGGGATCGGGCAGTTACCAGCGGCTGGAATTTCTGGGCGACCGGGTGCTGGGCTGCGCCGTCGCCGCCTGGCTGTATGGCAGCCATGATGAAGCAGAAGGCCGGCTGACATCACGCCTGCATGCGCTGGTCGAAGGCGGTGCCAATGCCGAAGTGGCGCGGGCGCTGGGCGTGCCCGACCAGTTGATCATGGAAGCCAATGCCCGCCACAAGGGCCTGCACCAATCCGACAATGTGCTCGGCGATGTCGCGGAAGCGCTGGTCGCGGCGCTGTTCCTGGATGGTGGCTGGGCGGTGGCCGACGCGTTCGTGCGGCGCGAATGGGCGCGGCTGCTGGGGGACAGCCCGCGGCTGCTGATCGATCCCAAATCGCAATTGCAGGAATGGGCGTTGAAGCGGCGGCGCGGGATGCCGGTCTATGCCGTCGTCGATCGCCAGGGGCCGGACCATGCGCCGCGCTTCACCATCGAAGCGACGGTGCGCGGCGAGACGCCGGCGCGCGGCGAAGGCAATAACAAGCAGGAGGGCGAAAAGGCCGCCGCCCTGGCGCTGCTGGCAAGGATAGCAAAATGACCGATATACCCATCACTACCTGCGGATCGGTGGCCATTGTCGGCGCGCCGAATGCGGGCAAATCCACCCTGGTCAATGCGCTGGTTGGCCAGAAGGTCGCCATCGTGTCGGCCAAGGTGCAGACGACGCGCACCCGGCTGATCGGCATCGCCACCGAAGGCACCGCGCAATTGCTGCTGATCGACACGCCGGGCATTTTCGCGCCGCGCCGGCGGCTGGACCGCGCCATGGTGCGCGCCGCGTGGGAGGGGGCGGAAGGCGCCGACCTGATTGCGTTCGTCGTCGATGCCAAGACCGGCTTTCGCGATGATGCGACAGCGATCCTGGAATCACTGGCGGGGCGGCCGGAGCCGAAACTGCTGGTGCTCAACAAGGTCGATATCACCGCCAAGACGCGGCTTTTGGAACTGGCGGCGCATGCCAATGCCCTTGCGCCGTTCGCCGATACCTATTTCGTCTCGGCCGGCACCGGCGATGGCGTCGCCGAGCTGAAGGCGGCCTTTGCCGCCGCGATGCCGCCAGGGCCGTGGCATTTCCCCGAGGACCAGTTGACCGATGCGACGACGCGGTTGATGGCCGCCGAAATCACCCGCGAGCAGATCTATAACCAGCTCCACGCCGAACTCCCCTATGCCAGCGCCGTCGAGACCGAAAAATGGGAGGAACGCCGCGATGGCAGCATCAGCATCCACCAGCAGATACTGGTGGAACGCGACAGCCAGCGCGCCATCGTGCTCGGCAAGGGCGGCGCGCGGCTGAAGGAAATCGGCAGCCTGGCGCGCGCCGGGATCGCCGAATTGACGGGCAAGAAGGTCCATCTGTTCCTGCATGTGAAGGTCAAGGGCGATTGGTCGGAAGACCGCGCGGTTTACCGCGATGTCGGGCTCGACTGGGTGGATTGAGGGGCCAGACGGCGTGAGCGCAGGGTAGCACCCACCAAGCCGAAGCCGATGATCAGCAGCGCCCAACTGGCGGGTTCGGGCACGGCGCCGATCGAGACGCCGCTGATCCTGATGCCCTCAAGGCCCCAGGCTTCATCGCCGCCGCCCTGGGCATTGCCATCATAACGAAAGCTGAGTTGATTGGCGCCGGTGGCGAGCGCCAGCGGCACCGAGATATCGGCGCTGCCGCCCTGCCACATGCCGGGGGTGCTGGCGGCAAAACGGCTGCCGGCCGGGCCGAAATAGGCGATGTTGTTGCCGCCGCCGCCGAGATCGAATGATCCCGAAAAGATATCGGTGCCGTTCAGGCTGAGCGTGAAGACATCGGTATAGCCATTGCCGTCGCCATCCAGC
>JANYCM010000132.1 GCA_025360285.1 Sphingomonadales bacterium | reverse complement strand
TAAGCGTCGAGACGCTGTCAGGCGTGAGCCTCCATCTTCAGGCTCCAGGTCACTTGCGACCGCGGTTGGGGACAATGAGACACTGGACCACCTCCTTTCGTGTTGTTGAACACAGATCATAGTGTCAGAAACAATTGCGTTGATTGCAAGAGGCAAAATGATCGCATCCGGCACCATGATGGCCATCCACATCGGCAAGGTGGCAAAACTGGAAGGCGACGGACGGCGCACCGCCTTTCGCAAACTGCCGGTCACCGGTGCGGTCGCCGTTGGCGCACTTGGCCTTGCCGGCGACGAACAAGGCAATCTGCGCGTCCATGGCGGCCCGGAGAAGGCCGTCTATGGCTATCCGATCAGTGGCTATGCCGGCTGGCAGGCCGAATTTCCGGCCATGGCCGATCGCTTCGTCGCCGGCGCCATGGGCGAAAACCTCATCGTCGCCGGGCTTGATGAGGAAAATGTCCATATCGGTGACATCATCCGCGCCGGCACGGCGGTGCTGCAAATCGCCCAGATTCGCGAGCCCTGTTCCACCTTCGCCGCCGTGCTGGGCACCACCAAGGTGGTGCGCGCCATGACCCGGTCGGGTCGCTGCGGCTGGTATTACCGGGTGCTCGAACCCGGCCAGGTCGCCGCCGGCGATGGCCATGATATCATTGAACGACCCAATCCCGACTGGTCGATCGCGCGCTTTGCCCGCTTCGCCGCGGGCAAGGTCGGCACCACCGACGCGTTGCACGAACTGACCAGACTGCCCGGCCTGACACACGCCTGGCAGCGCAAGGCCGCCGAAGCGCTGGCGCGTCAGACGCTGGCGACCTGAGGCGCCTCACCAACGCAGACACGATTGCGGCCGCCGCGCTTGGCATCATAAAGCGCGGCGTCGGCGATCCGCATCCAGTCCTCGACCGATTCGATGCCAGGGCCCAGCACGGCGACACCGATACTGATGGTGATATGAATGTCAGGGTGGCCGGGAATCGCCATGTCGGCCACCGCCTGGCGCAACCGCTCGGCGGCGGCCCTCGCCGATCCATCGTCGCCGGCCTCCAGCAGCACGCCGAATTCCTCACCGCCCAGCCGGCCCATGGCATCAAACGGCCCCAGCAAGGGCTTGATCGCCGCCGCCAGCGCCCGCAGCACCTCATCGCCCAAGGCATGGCCATGGGCATCATTGGTCTGCTTGAAGTGATCGATGTCGATGATGGCGACAGCATGGCGGAGGCCGCGCTTGCGAAACAGGGCAATCGTATCGAATGCTTCCTGTTCAAAGGCGCGGCGGGTCAGCATGTCGGTGAGGCTGTCCCGGCTCGCCAATTGCCGCAATTCCATTTGCGACACGACAATTTCAGAAAAACGCCGTAGAATTTCCCGGTCTTCGGGCGAAAAGCGCCGCACATCCCGGCCAATGATGCACAGGGCGCCGACATGATAGCCATCCGGGGTCCGCAATGGTGCCCCCAGATAGCTGCGGATATGCGGCTCGCCCGCCACCAGCGGCGTACCGGCAAAGCGCGCGTCGAGATGCGCATCCTCCACCGCCAGGCCATCGGCAGCGGTGATAGTGTGGTGGCAAAAGGCGATGTTGCGGGGTGTTTCGGCCACATCCAGACCCCGCCGTGCCTTGAACCACTGCCGATCATTGTCCACCAGTGTCACGGCGGCCATCGGCACGCCGAACACCCGCTGGACCAATTGGATAATCTGTTCGAATTCATCCTCGGCCGCGGTATCGAGGATGTCATAGCGCTTCAGCGCCGCCAGGCGCCCCAGTTCATCATCGAGTTTGAGTACCGTTGCCATGGCGCAGACTAACGATTGATCGGGTCAAAAGAAAAGACCGGTGCGGCAATCACTCACGGGGGGCGGCGCGCCGGGCCGCGCGCAGGGCCTGCCATTCGGTAACCGCAATAACAACCAGCCCAAGCAGGAACGGCACATAGGTGTAGATCAGCCGGAACATCACCAGCGCCGCCAGCACGCCGACCTTGGGCGCCTCGGGCATCAGCAACAGGATGACGCCTTCAAAAACACCAAGCCCGCCGGGCGCATGGCTGAGCGCCCCCGTCACCATCGCGACGGCATAAATGGTCAGAAATGTCAGCAGGCCGGGTACGCCGGTATCGGGCAGCAGCAGGTAGAGCGCGCCCCCGGCAAAGGCCAGATCGACCGCCCCGATGACGATCTGCAACAAGGTCTCACGCCCGTCGGGAATGAAGAAGCTGTAGCGCCACAGCCGGAATTCCCGCCGCCACAGGCTGGCCAACGTCAAATACGACAGCGTGCCGGCCAGCAATATCGCCCCGGCCCAGCGTTCAACACTCGGCGCCAGCGTCTTGAACGGCGTCGCCAGATCAGGCGCGATCAGCAGGCCCAGCCCGGCCACCGCGACAATGCCCAGCC
>JANYCM010000101.1 GCA_025360285.1 Sphingomonadales bacterium | reverse complement strand
CCGAGGCGCTGCTCGAAGCCTTTGGTGATACGGTCGACGCGCTCGGCGGCCGTTATGTGACCGCGCAGGACGTCGGGATGACCGATGCCGACATGGTCGTCGTCGCCCGCCGCACCCGCCATGTGTCCGGCCTGCCGGTGGCCGGCACCAGCGGCGGTGGCGGCAATCCGGGCCCGTTGACGGCGGAAGGCATTTTCGTCGGCATACGCGCTGCCGTGGCGCACAAGCTGGGCCGGCATGATTTCAAGGGCGTGCATGTCGCGATCCAGGGCCTGGGCAGCGTCGGCGGGGCGCTGGCCGAAAAGCTGGCCGTGGCCGGGGCGGTGCTGACCGTCGCCGATATCGATGCGGATCGCGCCCGCGGCTATGCGGCACGGCTGGGCGCCACGGCGGTCGATGTGGCGGATATCGCCCGCGTTTCGGCCGATGTGTTCAGCCCCAATGCGCTCGGCGCCGGGCTGGATGCTGCCACCATCGCCGGCCTGGATGTCGCCATTGTGGCAGGCGCCGCCAATAATCAGCTCGCCACCCGCGACGACGGCGCGCGACTGGCGGCACGCGGCATTCTTTATGCGCCCGATTATGTCATCAACGCCGGCGGTATCATCAATGTCGCGGCCGAATATCTCGGGGCCTGGGATGCGGCGAGCGTGGCGCGGGCGATCGCGCTGATCGAAGGCCGGCTGGCGGACATCTTTGTCGAGGCGGACCGGACGCGGACGCCGACCGATGCGGTGGCGGATGCGATGGCGCGGCGGTTGATCGGGCGGTAGCGGCGGGTTGCCGGGGGGCGACGAAGAAGAACAGAGGAAGGAAGGGCATGGGCAAAGCCCATGCTGACGTCGGACGGGTTCGAGGCGCGAAGGCCGCCTCGCCCCGCCGGCCGAGCTTGCGCCTGTCGGCGCGCTGCTGCGCTGCGCGCTCGCGGCGCTGCGCTAATAATCCCGTTTCCACCTCAAATTCGCACTAGTGCCCCCAAGCGTCGCCACCTGCGACAGGATCGACAGTGACCGCGTCAGCGACACTTCGATGTTCGTCGCCGTATAGCCCTGGGCATCGGTCGCCAGCTCCACATAGACGTTGCGGCCGATATACTGCCCGGCGGCCACCGCCGTCTTGCGGCCGGTCACCGTGTCGGCGGGCAGGATGCGCAGCCGGTCGATGCCCAGGCCCTTGCGCACCATGTTGATCGGGTTGAAGCCGCCGCCCTTGCCGCGCAAGGAGGCGAGCGCGCCGGCCAATTGCACGGCTTCCGGGGCCGACAGGCTGGTCACCGAACTGCCGAACAATATCCGGCTGAGCACTTCGTCTTCGGGCAGCGATGGCGTCGAGCTGAACTTGATATCGGGGCGCAGGCCGGTGCCGGTCAGCGACAATTGCGCCGTGAAGCCCGACGCGCTGCTTTCGGCGGTGATGTCGATCACCGGGTCGGGCGGGTAAACGCCCTGGAAGCGGATATCGCCCTTGGTCAGTGAAAACCTTTTGCCGGCGAAATCATAATCGCCGCGCACCAGTTGCACCCGGCCGGAAAGTTCCGGCGTGGTGGCACCGCCCTTGATCTTCAGATTGCCGCGCCATTCGGCCTCCAGCCCCAGGCCGGAGACGAACAGCCGGCGGTCGGCATCGGCTTCCAGGTTGAGCAGCCAGCGGGTCGGCGGCGCATAGACGATGATGCGGCGGCCGAGCAGCCGGGCATTTTTCTCATTGACCGCCAGCACCGGCACATCGGCGGCGCCGCCGCGGCCGATGTGGAAAATCGCCTTGTCGATGGCCAGCTTGCCCGACACGACGCCGCCATAGGCATCGGTCGCCACCCGCACAGTGCCGGTGGCGCTGCCGGTCAGGTCATCACGGTTGATCAACTGGGCATTGGTCAGTTTCAGCCGCAAATCCATCGGAAAGGCGCGTTCGGCCGACAGATCGATACCGCCGGTGCCGCTGATGCTGCCATCCTTGCCGACCCGGCCGGAAAAACGCGTCAGTTCCAGCTTTGAGGCGGTAAAGCGGCTGTCGAGCGACACCTGATCGATCACCGCGCCCAAAGTGGTGTTTTCCACCCGCGCGCCCTCGCTGCGCATCGTGCCGGTGATGCGCGGGTCCCCCAATGGCCCCGAAATATCGGCGGCAATGGCAATCGGCCCGCGCACGTCCAGCGCCTCGATACCGGCCAGCCCCCAGATTGCCTGCGATGGCCCATTATAGCGGATTTGCGCGAACACCGGGCTGGCGAACAGGCGTTCGGCGATGGTGCCATCGCCGCCCGGAATCGGCCCCAGCCGCGCCTGCGCCCGGCCATCGACGGTGCCGCCGCGGCCGATGACAGCGCGCGCCTCGGCACCGGTCGCCTTCAATTCGGCGTTGAGGCCGACATCGATGGGGGTGGAGGCACTGGCCAGCCCGGCGCGCGACAGGCCGGCGAGGCGCAGGCTGGCGGTGCCGGTGGGCAGGCCATCATTGCCCATGGCGATATCGACCAGCCCCGACACCCGCCCGCTGAAATCCAGCGTCGGCCAGATCACCGACAGCAAGGACAGCGACAGGCTGTTCAGTCTGGCCTTCAGCGCCTTGTGCGTGCCAAACAGCCCTGACACTTCCGCAGTGCCATCGGGGGTGATAATGCCGACCGAGGCCAGGTCCCAGCCGCCGGGGCTGCGGGTGAGGATGGCAGGCGCGCTGAGCCGCACCGGCTTGTCGCCGACGGTCCCGCCGGCGGTGATGCTGATCCGGTCCGGGGCAAAGGTCGCGCCGGCGGCCATGACAAAGGGCAAATTGCTGCTGCCGCTGACGTTGGCGGCGGCGCTGCCGCGGCCATCGGCATAATTGATATTGCCCCTGGCGGCATCAAGGCGCAGGCCATCACGCTCGATGCCGGTGAAATCGAAGCGGCCGGTGGCGCTGGGGCCGGCGTCGGGCAACAGCACCGCCAGCTTGAAACTGCCGCTGTCGATCGTCACCGGCACGGTCAGCAACAGCACGGCATCCTTGGCGGTGGCGGCGATATCGGCGCGCTGCACGGCGCCGGCGGCGGCCAGCACCGCCGATCCGGCAAGGCCGCGCCCGGTAAAGGCCAGGGTGCCACTGAACGGTCCGGCCGCCGTCTGCACCAGCGTGCCATGCGCCGTCAGCCCGGCGAGCGTCAGCTTGCTGACATCGATGCCCAGGGGTTCGGCAGTCGTGCGAATCAGGCCCTGGCCATCGATCGGGCCAAAGCGCGTCTGGCCCTGGGCGGTGAATTGCCAGCCGCCCGGCGTCGGCGCCACCCGGCTGCCGAGCGCCGCCAGCCCGATGCCCAACCCCGGCCGCGCCAGCGTGACATCAACGGTGGGCGCCTCGATCTGGCCGGCCAGCGCCAATTCGACCGGGCCATAGGCGCGCGATACGCCTTTGCCGGTCAGCTTGACGACGCCATCGGGGCTGCGGCTGCCGCTCGCCGCCAGGGTCAGGCCCGGCGCGGTCAGTTTGGCGTTGCGGAACTGCATCGCCAGGTCATCGGCAACATCGACATCGGCGGTGATCGCCGGCAGGCCCTCGGTCAACCGGCGGAAGAAACCATTGTCGAGCCGCGTCACCTGCACCCGCGCCTGGCCAGTCACCCGCGCCCCGCCGGCCGCCGGCAACACGCGGAAATCGGCGAGGATATCGGCCAGCCCGATGCCATTGATCAGGTAGCGCGGCAGACCCGCCTTGCCTGTGACCAGGAATTCGTCGCTGCCCAGCACCGCCGATACCGCGACGCTGCCGTTCAACCGGTCGGTGCGGACTTTCAACTGCGGCGAGGTCATCCGGCCGCCGCCGAAAATCAGCGGGCCATCGACATGCACGCCGGTCAGCAACGGTGCCGCGGTTTCGCCCAGCCCGGTCAGCCGTGCGGCGGTGACGCTGATCGGCACCAGCAGCGGCCGGCTGCCGGCATGGGCGATGCCGGTGGCGCGCACCTCCTGCGCCTCGGTCCGCCCCCAGGCGAGGCGCGCCGCCGTCAGCCGGTAATCGACCAGCGGATCGGCGAAATGCCCCGCCACCCGCGCCGTCAGCGCGATATTCTGCCCGCTGACCCGGTGTTGCAGCGCCGGTGGTTGCAGCAGCCGAGCGTTGACGGCGACAGCGTTGATGCTTTCATCGCCGAAATCCAGGCCGCCGCGCGCCTCCAGCGCCAGCGCCGGGCTGGCCAGGCTGGCATTGATCGCGGCGGTGCGCCCGGCGATGCGCGCGTCGGCGGCGATGGCCACCCCGCCCGCCGTCAGCCGCGCCGCCGCGCCGTGCAGCAATGGCGCCGGCACCAGATTGCCCTTTACCGCGAACAGCCCTGACCGTGCCGACACCGCCAGGTCCGCCAGCACGGCGCTGCCCAGCCGGGCATCGAGCTGGCCCTGCCACACCGTCCAGCGACCTTCGCCGGCGAGCGTCGCGGTCAACGGCGCCGGCAACGCCAATATCCCGGCAATCGCCCCGCCCATGGGCGCGTTGATGCTGGCGGCAATATCGAAGCGATCGCGGTCGGGTTCGGTATCGAGTTTGACCGTCATGGCGTCGCCGCTGCGCGCCTTGTCACCGTCCGCCAGCCCCAGCACGGCGAGATCGATTTTCGCCCGTCCGGCGCGGATATCGGCCTTGCCTTTCACCCCCAATACCTGGCGCTGCCCCGCCACCGGGGCGGCCAGCACCAGCCGGTCGATGCGCATTTCGGCGATATCGATGTCGATATCGGGCAATATGCGGTCATCACCGCTCGGCCGCAGCGCCGGGCGGCGCAACACGCTGACATCGGGGGCGATGATGTGCCGCGCCGTCAGGCGGTTTTCGATCAGGTCGATCGGCCGCCAGTCGAAGGTCAGCACCGGCACCTCGGCAAAGACGCCCTGCGGGTCGCTGATTTTCAGGTCATGGATGATCGCCGTGCCGAAGATCGACCCATCGATGCGCCCGGCACGCACGGACAGACCGGATTTGGGCGCATACAGCGGCAATTGCCGGATGATGAAGGCGCGGCCGCTGTCGGTATCCAGCCAGCGCACCGCGCCATAGACCAGCACCGCCAGCGCCAGTACGGCCAGCACCACCAGCGACAATATCCGCGCCACACCCGCGCCGCGCCGCCCCGGAAGTGGCGCCCCCGCCATCAAAAGGCCTGGCCGATGGAGACGTAGAACGCCACCACCGGGTCCCCGGGCAGGCGGGTCACCGGCGTCGCCACATCGATGCGCACCGGGCCGAAACTGGTGAAATAGCGCAAACCGATGCCGGCGCCGACACGCAGGCTGTTGAACTTCGGCAGCGTCGATTCATAGACCTGGCCGACATCGACGAAGGGCACCAGGCCCAGGTCATTGCCAAAGGCGGTGAAGCGGAAGCGCGCCTCCAGGCTGGCTTCGGTGACGCTGTTGCCGCCGGTCGGGGAGCCATCCACGTCCTTGGGGCCGACGCCCTGATATTCAAAGCCCCGCACCGATCCGCCGCCGCCGGCATAGAAACGCCGGTCCGGCGCGATGCGGCCGCGGCTGGCCCCGACGATCGAGCCCAGATGCACCCGCCCGGCGAGCACGACATCGCCGATCGATTGATAGGCGGTGGCTTCGATCTGGGCCTTCACATAGCTGAAATAGCTGCCGCTGCGCAGGGTGAATTCCGGGGAGGCGCGCCCGGTCAACCGAAAACCCTTGGCTGGATTGAGCAGATTGTCGGATTTGTCCCAGGTCAGCGAGCCGGGCAGTGCGATGATATAATAGAGATTATTGGGATCATTGGGTGCCGACCGGTCGCGCTGCCGGGTCACCAGCGCCTGAATGCCCAGCGAATAGGTCCAGGGCTTTTGCCAGATGATGTTCGATTCGCGCGCGATCGCCGCCGTCATGCTGAAGGTGCGGGCGTCGAAGGCTGTCTGTTCTTCCGCCGACAGCCCGCCCTGGATGGTCAGCGTCTGGTCGCGGTGGCGGAAATTATGGCGGCGCAGTTCGACATTGGCGATCTGTTCGCGTTCGGCGACAACGCCGTTGACGATCAGCGCGCCTTCCGGCGGGAACAGGTTGCGGTGGGTCCAGCCGCCTTCCAGCCTGATGCCCTGGCCGGTCGAATAGCCGCCGCTCGCCGAAATCGTCCGCAGCGGGGCATCCTCGACTGCGATCATCAGGTCAACCGTCTGGGTGCCATCGCCATTGCGCGGGCCGTTTGCCACCGGCTTGATCGCCACGGCGCCGAACAGCCCGGTCTGGATCAGCGCGCGGCGCAGATCCTCGCGGTCGGCACCATTATAGGGGTCGCCAGGCTTGAACCGCGCCAGGATCTTCAGATGCGCATCGCTGAAACCGCGCCGGTCCCCGCTGATATGCACCGTGCCAAAGATCGCGCGGGCACCAAGATCGATGCTCTGCAACAAGGTGGCGGTGCGGGTGGCATGGTCGATGCTGATCTCGGGCTTGGTGATGACCGGAAACGGGTAACCGGCATCGGCCAGCCGTTCCGGCAATTTGTCCTGCGCCGCCGTCACCCGCGCCGCATCGACAGGGTCGCCGGGCTTGACCGCCAGCAGCCCGGTGACGAGCGCCGCCGGGTTGGGCCCGATGGCATCGGCAGGGTCGACGACCGACACGGCTTCGAAATGATACAAAGGCCCCGGCGTCACGGTGAATTTGACGGTGATCGGCGCCCCGGCCCTGGCGGGGTTTTCGATCAGCACGGCGACACTGCCGCCATAATGGCCGACCGAGCGCAGCAACTGATCGATCAGATCACGATCTTCGGCGATGCGGCGGTTGATCTGCGCCAGATTGGCGACGCTGTTGCGGCGGGTCCACAGCGCCGACAGGCTGTGGAATTCATCGTCCAGCCCCAGCGGGCCAAGCCCGGTGACGGTCACGCCATAGCGGACATCGCTGGCCGCCTCGGCGGCGCCGCCTTCGGTGGTGGCATCGACCGTCGGCCAATCGACCTTGCCATCGAGCGGCGCGAAACCATCAAGGCCGGGATCGCCGCTGGTCATCGGAGTCGGCGGCAGGGACGTTGCTGGTGGTGTCGCTGCGGCGGCGTCCGCCGCAGCCTTGGCCGGCGCCTCCTGCGCGCACACCGGCGCCGACAGCATCGCCAGACCGGATACGGCAAGCAACAGGCGCACGGACGCCGACAGGAACAATCCGGATCGCACCACACCTCGTGTTAGCCCAGTGCCGCCGCCCCGCAAAGCCTGTCCTGATGCCGCAAGGGCTTGGCGGCATGCGGCCTGGCGTGCCAAGGCATCGGCATGGCGCTTCCTGACCCTGCATCCCCTTCCTTGCCCCCGGGCCGTCCCCCCACCAGCGCCGGGGGCTGCCTGATCGCGCTGGGCGGCATCATCGGCCCGGTGATCGGGCTGTTTTTCGGCCAGACAACCCTGGGCCTGGTCATCGGCCTTGGTGCCGGGGCGCTGGGTGCGGTGCTTTGGGCGGTGTTCGACCGGCGGGGGTGAATCTCAACTCCCTCCCCGCAAGGGGGAGGGAATCGTTCATCCCCTAATTTAATCGCCGTCCCACCCATACCACCCGGCCGATCACCACCACGCCGGCGGGGTCGCAATCGTCCCAGCTGGGATAGGCATCATTGTCGCTGCGGATGGCGAGGCGGCGGGTGGCGGGGTTGACCGACAGGCGCTTGACCAGCAGCGCATCATCGGTGCGCAGCACGTAAATGCCATCGCGCAGCCGTTCGCGGTCATCGGTATCGACCAGGATATGGTCGCCATCGGCCAGCGTCGGCAACATCGAATCGCCTTCGACGCCGATCACTGACAGGGCCTCGGGGCGGCCGGTGGCCACGCTGCGCACCCAATTGGCCTGGAAGGCCAGCGCCGCCAGCGCGCTTTCATCACCGGCTTCGGCGCCGCTGCCGGCCGAGGCGCCGACCGCCAGCCGCGGGATCAGCACATAATCATCGGCGCGCTGGACAAGGCCGGGGCGGGCAACGACGGCGCGGCTGTTGCCTTCATCGGGGCCGCCGAGCAGGCGTTCGGCGATGCCGAAATGCGCCGCCAGGACACGCCTGTCGGTTTCCGACAAGCGGCGGGGCACCCCGCGCTTGACGAATTGCTGGATATAGGTTGGGTTCCGGCCAAGCCGCCGCGACAGCGAGGCATAATCCTCGCCGTGCGACGCGATCAGCTCGTCCAACCGCTTCCGGATGGCGATACTATCCATAACTCGCGAACCTCCTCTCCTGGTTCGCTTGCTGGCGACCATAGCATAGTTTTTTACCTAGACTAGTAGGATTTAGCGCCGGATAACGGCGGAACCGAACCGAATCGGACATTTCTGCAGCCGCCTGGCGCCAGTGGCGGCACAAGGTGGCACAAGGGAGACAAGACATGAATTTGCTGAGGAAAGTCGAACATCATTTGCGCCGCAGCGCCGTGACGCCGTCACGATTCGGCCGTGATGCGGCGGGCGATCCGCGCTTTGTCTTTGATCTGCGTCGCGGGCGTGAACCGCGTCCGGCCACGGTTGCGCGGGTTATTGCCTTCATCAACGGCTGTGAAAACGCCGATTCGCACGGGGTGGCATGATGCGCGTCGGGGGGAACAACGCAGGCGGCAGCGGCGTCGATGCCGTGATTGCTGCCGGCGGTGCCGGCACCGCCAGCTATCAGCAGCTGACCATCCTGCGCGCCGTCGTCTTGGTGGCTGGAATCACCGCACTTGATAGGGAAAAACCTATGATGGTGATCGAAGAGCTGCGCAGCACCGAATGGGCGAGTGCGACCTTCATCGGGCAACGGCATGAATTCGATCTCCGTATCGAAGGCGATGCCGCCGGCGTGGCCGCCGCCCTCGCCCGATTGACGGCCGATCTCGCCGATCATGAAATCGGCCTGGCCGGGCATATCATGGCCGAAATTGCCGTGACACCGGGGCGGCTCAGGCAGCGCGACACCGGCACGGTCGCCCAGGCGTTGCTGATCGAGGCGCTTGTCATAAAGGACTGATAGCGGCGCGCCGGCCGGCGGGGCGGGGTGTGCGGCAATCCGCCACCCCACCCCTTGCGATCATGCTGCTGTTGTTACGGATAAGTTGAGCCGCGCTCAAAAAACGGCTTGCACCATTTGCCGAAACTGCCAGAAGTGAGTCGCAGTCAGATTGGGCGGATAGGCGAATGCGGGGCAGTTGGGGCAGATCGGCGAAGCGCAGCCTGCCGTTATGGGCAGCAGCGGTGCTTGCCGGCTGCTCGCCCGCCGCCGCGCCGCCACCGCCGGCCGCGCCGATCACCGTGGCGCTCGCCGCCGCCCAGCCGGCATCCGGCGGCAGCCGCCTGGTGATCAGCGGCACCGTCCGCCTGAAGCGCGAAACGCCGCTGTCGTTCAACACCGCCGGGCGCATTGCGGCAATTGCCGTGCGCGAAGGCGATGCGGTGCGCGCCGGGCAGATGCTGGCGCGGCTTGATCCGACCTCGCTCGATGCCTCGCTGGCCTCGGCACGGGCCGAGGCGGCGCGCGCCGATGCCGATTATCGCCGGCTGGCGGGCCTGTTCGCCAAGGGCTGGGTGACGGCGCCGCGAGTCGAATCGGCGCGGGCGACGGCGGCGGCGGCGGCGGCGCGGGTGCGCCAGACGGGGTTCGATACCGGCCTCGCCAGCGTCCGCGCCCCCACCGCCGGCATCGTGCTGCGCCGCCCCGCCGAACCCGGCCAGATCGTCACGCCCGGCCAGACCGTGCTGGTGCTGGGCGAACTCGCCGCCGGCTATGTGCTGCGCGTGCCGCTCGCCGATGCCGATCTGGCGCGGGTGCAGCGCGGCCAGCCGGCCAGCATCACCATCCCGGCGCTGGGGCCGACGCCGCTCGCCGCCAGCGTGTCCGAAATCGGTGCGCGCGGCGATGATGCGACGGGCACCTTCCGTGTCGAACTGGCGCTGCCGGCGCGGCCGGGCCTGCGGTCCGGGCTGATCGGCACGGCGCAACTGCAATTTGCCGGGCCCGCAGCGACGGGCACCGCCGTTACCGTGCCGGCCACGGCGGTGTTTTCGGCCCGCGCCGATGAAGGCTTTGTCTATGTCCATGATGCCGCCAGCGGCCGGGTGCGGCTGCGGCAGGTGGCGCTGGGGCCGCTTGATGACACGGCGGTGACGGTCACATCGGGCCTGCGCGCCGGCGACACCGTCGTGGTGTCGGGGGTCGAACGCCTGCGCGACGGCCTGCCCGTTACCGTTGCCGCCCGGCATAACTGACCGCCAGCATGGGCATCATCGATTTCGCCGTCCGCCGCTGGCAGATCACCCTGGTGGCCTTTGCGCTGCTCGCGGCAATCGGCATTTCGGCGTTCCTGACGATTCCGCGCTCGGTCGATCCGCATTTCCCGTCGCCGCTGGTCGCCGTCATCGTCACCTCGCCGGGGGCGGAGCCGGCCGACATGGAAGCCTCCATCGCCAAGCCGATCGAGGATGTGCTCCAGGGCCTTGATGGCATCGTCAAGGTGCGCTCGTCATCCAGCAACTCCACCGCCGTCATCACCGCCGAATTCGGCTGGGATGATGATCCCGCCAAACATTATGACGAGGTGGTGCGTGAGGTGAATGCCATCCGCGGCAACCTCCCCAGTTCGATCCAGCGCATCGAATTCCAGAAGTTCCGCACCACCGAAGCCGCCGTGCTGCAATTCGCGCTGGTCAGCGATACCGCCTCGTTCCGCCGGTTGGAAAAGCTCGCCAAGGATCTGCGCGAACGCATCAACCGGGTGCAAGGCGTGCGCATCACCAAGGTCTGGGGCCTGCCGCAGCCCGAGGTGCGCGTGGCGATCGATCCTGGCCGCATGGCGCAACTCGGCCTGCCGGTCACCGCCATCACCGATGCGCTGCGCCAGGGCTCCGCCGATCTGCCGCCCGGCGCCGTGCATTCGGGCGACCAGCGGCTGAATGTGCAGGCCGGCGGCGCCTTCCAGACGGTGCCCGAAATCGCCGATGCGCCGGTGCGCGCCAGCGATGGCCGGATCGTGCGGGTGAAGGACGTCGCCCAGGTCGGCTGGGGCTATGAGGAACAGCCGCACATCGCCCGCTACAATGGCCACCGCGCCATCTGGGTGACGATGAACCAGAAGGACAATTACAACGTCCTTGATGTCCGCAATGATGCCATCAAGGTGGCGGATGAATACAGGACGCTGCTGCCGCCCGATGTGAAGCTGGAAGTCGGCTTCGACCAATCCTTTGATATTTCGCGCAAACTGTCCCAGCTTGGCCGGGATTTCAGCATCGCGCTGCTGCTGGTGCTGATCACCCTGTTGCCGCTCGGCTGGCGCGCCTCGGCGGTGGTGATGGTGTCGGTGCCGCTGTCTTTGGTCATCGGCTGCGCCGTGCTGGCGTTTTCGGGCTTCACCCTCAACCAATTGTCGATTTCGGGCTTCATCATCGCGTTGGGGCTTTTGGTCGATGATTCGATCGTCGTCACCGAAAACATCGCCCGGCATTTGCGCGAAGGCGAGGACCGGGTCAGCGCGGCCTTGAGCGGCACGCGGCAGATCGCTGTCGCCGTCATTGGCTGCACCGCGGTGCTGATCTTTGCCTTTCTGCCGCTCTGCTTTCTCCCCGAAGGCGCCGGCAAATTCACCCGTTCGCTGCCCGTCGCGGTGCTCGGCACCGTCGGCGCGTCGCTGCTCGTGTCTTTGACCATCGTGCCGTTTCTCGCCTCGCGCTTCCTGCCGCGCAGCGAATCCGAACATGGCAACCGCTTCCTCCAGGCCATCCAGGCCGGCATCCAGCGCTTCTATGCGCCGATCCTGCATTGGGGGCTGACGCATCCGTGGCGGGCGATGCTGGTGGCAACCTTGATTGTTTTTTCCGGCCTCGGCCTGGTGCCGTTGATCGGTTCCAGCCTGTTTCCGCCGGCCGATACGCCCTATTTCCTCGTCCAGGTCACCGCACCCGAAGGCGCCGCGATCACCCAGACCAACCGCGCCGTGAAATTCGTCGAAGACGCCGTGAAGGGCGAAGACGGCGTCATCGATGTCATGGCCAATGTCGGCCGCGACAACCCGCGCATCTATTACAACGCCAACAACAATGATCAGCGCAGCAATCTGGGCGGCGTGCTGGTGGTGCTGAAGGATTGGGACCCGATCAAGGGCCCGGCGCTGGTCGCCCGGCTGCGCGCCAAATTCGCCGGCTGCACCGATGCGCGGCTGGTGCTGAAAATCTTCCAGAACGGCCCGCCGGTCGATGCGCCGATCACCGTCAAGGTCATCGGCCCCGAACTCGCCGGGTTGAAACGCATCGCCGGCGAGGTTGAGGCGGTGATGCGCAAGGTGCCTGGCACGCTCGATATCGATAATCCGGTGGCGGTCGATCAGCCGCGGCTCGATCTCGGCATCGATCCCGACAAGGCGGCGCTATTGGGCGTCGTCCCCGGTGCCGCGCGCCGCGCCGTGCGGCTGGCGCTGGTCGGGGAGGCCGCCGGACGCCTGCGTGATCTGGAGGGCGATGCGTATAATGTCGTCGTCCGCCTGCCGCTCGCCGATCGCCATGCCGTGTCGGTGCTCGATCAGATCTATGTCCCCGGCGGTGCCGGCGCCATCCCGCTGCGCCAGATCGCGACGCCAAAGCTCGATTCCGCCCCGGCGTCGATCAACCGCGAACGCCAGCAGCGCGTCGTCTATGTGCAAAGTCAGATCGCGCCGGGCTATCTGACGGCCAAGGTCAACAGCGCCGTGTTCAAGGCGATCAAGGCGATCAAGCTGCCCGATACCTATCGCTTCGAAGTGGGCGGCGAGGCCGAGGTTGCAGCGAAGAGCTTCGGCGGCCTCGGCCCGATCATCGCCATCGCGGTGTTCGGCATCCTGGGTGTGCTCGTTGTCGAATTCGGGCGCTTTCGGGAGGTCGCGGTGGTCGCCGGCGTCATCCCGCTCGGCCTGTTCGGCGGCATTGTCGCCTTGTTCGTCACCGGCAATTCGATCAGCTACACCGCCGTCATCGGCTTCGTCGCGCTGATCGGCATCGAGATCAAGAACAGCATCCTGCTCGTCGATTTCACCACGCAATTGCGCCAGCAGGGCATGGCACTGCGCGAAGCCATTGAACACGCCGGCGAAATCCGCTTCCTGCCGGTGCTGCTGACCAGCGTCACTGCTATAGGCGGCCTGTTGCCGCTGGCCGTCTCCGGCTCCGGCCTCTACGGCCCGCTCGCCTGGGTGATCATCGGCGGGCTGGTCTCTTCAACCCTGCTCAGCCGGATCGTCACGCCGGTGATGTACCTGCTCATCGTGCGCGGCCACCAACCGGCCTGAGCGAATTTGCAGCATAGGGGGATACTTCCTCTCCCGCGATCCTCCCCAATGCGCCCGGTGCCGACGGCCCCGGCGCATGGTAACGTGCCGGCATGGGAGAGCGACATGGCCGACTATGACCTGGTGATCCGCGGCGGCGAAATCCATGACGGCCGGGGGAGCCCCGGCGTCATCGGCGATATCGCCATCACCGGCGATCGCATAATCGCCATCGGCACGGTCACCGGCAGCGGCGCCGCAGAAATTGACGCGCGCGGCCATATCGTCACGCCGGGCTTTGTCGATGTCCACACCCATTATGATGGCCAGGCGACCTGGGAACATCGCATGATGCCGTCATCGGGCCATGGCGTCACCTCGGTGGTGATGGGCAATTGCGGCGTCGGCTTTGCCCCGTGCCGGCCCGATCAGCACGCCATGCTTGTCGGCCTGATGGAAGGCGTCGAGGATATTCCCGAAGTGGTGATGACCGCCGGGCTCCCCTGGAATTGGGAAACCTTCCCCGAATATCTCGATGCGCTGGCGGCGCGCCGGCTTGATATCGATGTCGCGGCGCAACTGCCGCATTCGGCGCTGCGCGTCTATGTCATGGGCGATCGCGGCGCCCGGAGGGAGGCGCCGACCGATGCTGATCTCGCCGAAATGCGCCGGTTGACCACCGAGGCGATCCGCGCCGGCGCGCTGGGCGTCACCACCTCGCGCAACATGCTGCACCGCACCCGCGCCGGCGACCTGGCGCCCAGCCTCAATTCGCCCGAGGATGAATTGCTGGCGCTGGCCTGCGGCCTGCGCGATGCCGGTGCCGGGGTCTATCAACTCATCGCCGATATCTTTGGCGCGGCCGAGGACGAATTCGCCCTGATGCGGCGGGTGGCGGAGGCCGCCGGGCGGCCGCTGTCCTTCTCGCTGCTCCAGATGGCGACGGGGGATGAAGACGGCTGGCGCAAATATCTGCGCGCCCTGGAAGCCGCCAATGCCGATGGCGTGACGATCCGCGGCCAGGTCTATCCGCGCCCTGTCGGCCTGTTGTTCGGGCTCGACCTGTCGTTCCATCCCTTTTCGCTGCACCCCAGCTTCCGCCCGCTCGCCGATCTGCCGCTCGCCGACAAGGTCGCGGCGCTGCGCGATCCCGCCCTGCGCGCCCGGCTGCTGGCGGAGGCACCGGCCGACAGCAACCCCTTCTATCTGGCGATCGTCGAGGCTTCGACAGCGACCTATGTGATGGGCGACCCGCCGGTCTATGATCCCGCCCCCGAGGACCGGCTCGATCGTATCGCCGCCCGCGAAGGCCGGACGGCGGCGGAAGTCGCCTATGATCGGCTGCTCGACAATGACGGCCGCAACATCCTGTTCCTGCCCGGTGCCAATTACCGCGATGGCAACCTCGATGCGGCGCGGGAGATGTGCACCCACCCCGATACGATCATCGGACTGGGCGATGGCGGCGCGCATTATGGCGTCATCTGCGACGCCAGCTTCACGACCTTCTACCTCCAGCATTTCGTCCGCGATGCCGTCCCCGGCCAGGCCGTGCCGCTGCCCGCCGCCATCCGCTCGCTGACCGATACACCGGCGCGCGCCGTCGGGCTGAACGATCGCGGCCGCCTGGCGCCGGGCTATCTCGCCGATATCAATGTCATCGATCTCGCCGCCCTCACCCTCCACGCCCCGACGATGGCGCGGGATCTGCCCGCCGGCGGCAAGCGCCTGCGCCAGCTCGCCGATGGCTATGCCGTGACGATCAAGAGCGGCGTCATCACCTACCGCGGTGGCGAGCCCAGCGGCGCGCTGCCGGGGCGGCTGGTGCGCGGCGCGCAGGCGGTGGCTTAGGCCGGCGATGCCTGATCGGGCATTGTGGCATAAATCGTGATGCCGGGTGGCACCGTCACCCAGGCCGGGCGATCGCGGCCGAAGATGCCGATCTGGGGACGGAACTGGCCCGGATCATCGAGCGAACCGGCGTAGATCGTGTGCGACGTATCGGTGCCGATAATGCCGCCGAATACCAGCCCGCCGCAATCGCCGCAGAAGTTGCGCACGGCGATGGTGCCGCGCGCCGAAAGCCCGTGGTGCTGCCGGGGCGTGCCGCTGAATTGTAACTGGCCGGCATCGAAACCCATGAAAGGCATGAACCCTGATCCCGAGGCCTTGCGGCAGTCATGGCAAAAACAAAAGCCGGCAAGACGCGGCGGGCCGCTCGCCGCATAGTGGATCGCCCCGCACAGGCAACTACCGGTGATGATCATCCGCCCGCCACGACGCCCCTGGCCATTTATGAGTTCCCAACCCGGTTTCCCGCAAACGCCGCTTCCAGCGCGGCAATGTCCAGCTTCACCATCCCCATCATCGCCTGCATCATCCGTTGCACCTGTTCGGGCGTGCCATCACGCTGCATCGCCGCCATGGCGCGCGGCACGATCTGCCATGACAAGCCGAAGCGGTCCTTCAACCAGCCGCACATCACCGGCGTGCCGCCATCGGCGATCAACCCGTCCCAATGCCGGTCAAGCTCGGCCTGGTCGGCGCAATCGACCGACAGCGAAATCGCATCGCTGTGCGGCACGCCGGGGCCGCCGTTCAGCGCCATGTACGGCTGGCCGCGCAGGGTGAATTCCACCACCAGCACCGTGCCGGCGGCTTTGCGCATATTGTCGCCATAGCGCGCAATCCGCCCGATCGCCGCATCATCGAACACCCCGACATAATGAAGCGCCGCCGCCTCGGCGTCCTCGTCGAACCACAGGCAGGGGGTGATGGAGCCGGGCATTGGGCGTGCCTTTCGCGCGTTTTGTGCATGGTAGGGCCGGGCGGTGACGAGGGGAAGGCAGCAGTGGGGAGGGAGAAGGGGCCCGCAAGGCAGAAGGCAGCATGCAAGGGCATGGGCAAAGCCCATGCTGGCCTCGGACGGGTTCGGCGGGTGAAGACCCCGCCGCCCCGCCGCCCGGTCTTGCGCCTGTCGGCGCGCTGCGCTGCGCACTGCGCGCTCGCGGCGCTGCGACGCGACGTTGCACCCCCGCGTCGCTGCGACTATCCCACTCCCCATGAAACGCTTCACCGGCCAGGACCGCAGCATCACCGACAAATGGCGCCCCGCCACGCTCGCCGTGCGCGGCGGCACCGCCCGGTCGGATTTCGGCGAAACCTCTGAAGCTATCTTCATGACCTCGGGCTATGCCTATGACAATGCCGAGGAAGCCGCCGCGCGCTTCCGCGGCGAACGGCCGGGGATGACCTACAGCCGGTTGCAGAACCCGACGACCGACATGCTGGAACGCCGGCTGGCACTGCTGGAAGGCGCCGAGGCCGCGCGCGCCACCACCACCGGCATGGCGGCGATGTCGGCGGCGCT
>JANYCM010000054.1 GCA_025360285.1 Sphingomonadales bacterium | reverse complement strand
TGGCGCGGCTTCGGCGTTGCGCTGGCCATTGTGTCGGCGGTGATGGTGATCAACCAGATCCGCACACTGGTGGCGCATCTATGGGACAATGACGGGGCGGTGCTGACGGTGACCGGGCAATATCTCGACAGCGTCAATGTGCCGCCGCCGGCGCTGCTGCCGGCGCTATGGGCGCCGGTGGGCCTGCGCTACCACGCGCTCCATCACCTGCTGCCCGGCCTGCCCTATCATGCGCTGGGCGAGGCGCATCGCCGGCTGAAGGCGGCAATGCCGGACGAATCGCCCTATCATCGCGCCAATTACCCCGGCCTGCCGGGGCTTGTGGCGCGGCTGGCACGCGGCACGCTGCGCTAAACCTCTCTGCTCCCTCCCCTCGGTTCGCTCTTGCGAACCGAGGGGAGGGAGCAAGGAAAATTACGCCGCTGCGTTGAACGGCTTGTCCTTGTCGGGCCGCAGATCACCCGGCAACCCCAGCACCCGTTCGGCGATGATGTTGCGCAAAATCTCGTCCGTTCCGCCGGCGATGCGCAGGCCGGCCGCGCCCAGATAGGAACCTTGCAGCTTGGCCAGTTCCGGGTCGCCATCGGCGCCGGTGACAAAGCCGTCGCCGCCCGCCAGATCGAGCGCGAAGCTCGCCATGTCCTGCATCGTCTTGGCGACGACGACCTTGGAAATGCTCTGTTCCGGCCCCGGCATCTGGCCGCGCGACAACGCCGACAGCGCCCGCATCTGGGTCAGCTTGATGCCCTGATCGTTGATATAGCTCTGGGCGATGCGCTGGCGCACATCACCGGCTTCGATCGCCGGGCCGCCGACCGGCGCCTCGACACCGCGCGCCAGCTTCATCAGCGTTTCATAGCCCGGCGCGTGGCGCGGTTTGCCACCTACAGCCAGGCGTTCGTGCATCAGCGTCGTCAGCGCCACCTTCCAGCCATTGCCGACATCGCCGAGCCGGTGCGAATCCTTCACCCGCACGCCGGTGAAGAACACTTCGTTGAAATCGCTGCCGCCCGACATCTGCTTGATGCCGCGCACTTCCATGCCCGGCGCCTTCATGTCGACGATGAACATCGTCAGGCCCTTGTGCTTGGGCAGATTCGGGTCGGTGCGGGTGACGACGATGCCGTAATCACTGGCATGGGCGAAGCTGGTCCACACCTTCTGGCCATCGATGACCCATTCATCGCCATCCTTCACCGCGCGGGTGCGGATGCCGGCCAGGTCCGACCCCGCCGAGGGTTCAGAGAACAGCTGGCACCAGACTTCGTCACCGACCAGCGCCTTGGGGACATAGCGCTGGGCAACCTCGGCGCTGCCATGGGTGAACACCGTCGGGATGCACATGCCGAGCCCGATCGAATAGAGGCCTGATGGCGCGTGGAAGCGGCTTTCTTCCTGGCCATAAATGATCGATTGCATCGGCCCCAGGCCCTGGCCGCCAAAGGCCTTGGGCCAGGTGATGCCGGTATAGCCGGCGGCGAATTTCTTCGCTTGCCAGGCCTTGGAACGCTTGATGAATTCATCGAGCTTCCAGGCGACCTCGGGCGGTTCGCGATATTCGGCGGCGTTTTCCTCCAGCCAGGCGCGCGCTGTGGCGCGATATTCGGCTTCGGCGGGCGTGTCGTTGAAGTCCATGGGGCAATCCTTCGAGGCGTATTTTGGAAATGATGCGCGTTATCGGCGGGCTTTACGCTGCGGCGCGGTTACGCACTTCCAGCGCGCGCACCAGCCGGTCCGCCCACCAGCCGCGCGGGCCGAGCGACGCCGCCAGCGCCCGGGCGCGGCGGTAATAGAATTGGCAATCGCTTTCCCAGGTAAAGCCGATGCCGCCATGCAATTGCACGGCTTCCTCGCCGCAGAAGCTGACGGCATCAAGGCTGGCAACGCGGGCGGCGGCGGCCGCCTGGCGCAGTTCGGCGCCGTCCGAACCGATCATCGCCACACCGTGCAGGGCATGGGCGCGCGCCAGCTCGATCTTGATGAACATGTCGGCGCATTTGTGCTTGACGCCCTGGTAGCGGCCGATGGTCTGGCCAAAGGCGACGCGGGTCTTGGCGTATTCGACGGTCATGTTCATCGCTGCCGACGCCGTGCCAATGGCTTCATAGGCGAGGATGACCGCGGCGCGGTCGAGCCAGGCCTGATAGGCGGCGGCATCACCAAGCGGCTCGGCGGCGACCCCGTTCAGCGTCAAGCGGCCGTGGCGACGGACTAGATCAAGCGTTTCGATGCTTTCGACCTTGGCGGCGGCAAGATCGACAATCCACAGCGACGGGCCATCGGCACCGGCGGCGGCGACAATCGCCAGATGCGCGCCGGGCAGATCGGCCACCGGCGCCTTGACGCCGGTCAGTTTCCCGCCATTGGCGGTTATGGCGATGGTCGCCGGGGTGACGGCACCGGGTTCGTTCCAGGCCGGCACGGCGATTGTGCTGCCATCGGCAATGCCGGGGAAATATTTCGCCTGTTGTGCCTCGGTGCCGGCGATCAGCAGGGCTTCGGTGGCGAGCAGGGTCGATACCAGCGGCACGACGGCCAGGCTGGCGCCGGCGGCTTCGGCAAGCTGGCAGCTTTCCTCGGCGCTCATGCCCAGCCCGCCATGCGCCTCGGGCACCCGCGCTGCCGTCCAGCCGAGCGCGGCGATTTCCGCCCAGAGCGCTGCGTCGAAATCCGGTGCATCCTTGGCCATTGCGCGCCGTGCTGCAGCGGTGCCGGCCTTGTCGGCAAACAGCTTGGCGGCCTGTTCGCCCAGCGCCTTGGCATCATCGGAAAAATCAAAATTCACGTCGCACTCCCCAACATTTGTTGGGGCCACCTTACGCTAACGTCAACCGGGTTCAACCTCCCGCTTTGGGGTGGCGAGAGCGAAGCCGCGCATATAGTCATAATGCGGTTGGCAGGCGTTACCCACCGCCCGCGCCGCACCGGCCAGCAGCGGCAGATCGCCCTCCTGGCCTTCGAAACCGGTGCTTTCCAGAACGCGGCCGTACCAGTGGCTGGCCCAGATTCCATCGCTGGCACGGCCGCCTGCCGGCCAGTGCAGCATCGCCGGGTCCCAGACGATGCCCAATGCCGCGCACAGCGCCGAAAGCGTGCCGGCGGGATCACGCAGCACATCGGCCGAATCAATCACCGGCGGCGGCGACCCGCGCCGATTCGCCTCCCGATCGAACCAGTCGCGCTGCAGGGCATAGCCGAGATCGTCCGCCGTGACGGTGACGCGCTTGGCGGCATAGCTATTGATCACCCGTTCCGGCGCGCGGATCAGAAACGCGTGGGTGAAGCCCGGCAGATCGGCAAAGTCGATCGGGCCGGTCATGTGGTGCGCCATATGTTTCTGGTACCAGATCGGCGTGGCCGCGTCGGCGGACAAGGCCTTGGCGACGCTGTGCCAGTCGCAATCCATCGACGCGATGACGGCGTCCTTCATCGGCTGGTCGGCGCCCGTGTGTTTCAGATAGGCGCCGTAAAAGGGTTCATCGGAGACGATCGTATCGGCGCGGGCGCCAAAGCTGCGCATCATCGCCGTCGACAGGTTGCGCGGACCGGACCACATGGCGATGCGGATGGTCACGGCCGCCCCCGCGCCGCGACATCGCTGGCGATCAGCCCGCGGTAGAGCCCCTGCAACCGCTCCACCATCGGCCCGCGCCCGTCCGTCAGCTTGCGGCCATCGACGCTGCGCACCGGCACCACCCCGGCGAAGGTGCCGGTGACAAAAGCTTCATCGGCGCCATACACATCGGTCAGCGAAAAGTTGCGCTCGAACACCGGAATGCCATTGGCCTTGC
>JANYCM010000039.1 GCA_025360285.1 Sphingomonadales bacterium | reverse complement strand
CAAGGCCCGCACAATCTCCAGAACGCCCGCGCTGCCGTAGCCGCCTGTGCCGCGCTGGGTCTGACTTCCGGTCAGATTGACGTCGGCCTGCGCAGTTACCCAGGCCTGCCGCACCGCATGGAGCGCCTGGGCGAAAAGGCCGGTGTGCTGTGGATTAATGACAGCAAGGCCACCAACCCCGATTCCTCCGCTCCGGCGCTCGCGGCCTTTCCCAACACGCACTGGATCGCCGGCGGCAGGGCAAAGAGCGACGATCTTGATGCCGTCTTGCCCTATTTGAAGGGCGTCCGTGCCGCCTATCTGATCGGAGAGGCAGCCCCGGTTTTCGGTCGCATCCTGGCATCGCTGCTGCCGGTGACGCAGTCGGGCACACTGGCCCAAGCGGTAAACGACGCGGCGGCAGCGGCCCGGCCCGGTGACACCGTCCTGCTGTCTCCTGCGTGTGCCAGTTTCGATCAATTTCGAGACTTTGAAGACCGCGGTGACCATTTCCGTGCCCTGGTGGAGGCCCTGCAATGAGCTTTGGCGCCTCATCATTCTGGGTGCCCCGCCCTACCCTGGCATCGGGTGACAGCTTTAGCTTCGGCCGCTGGTTCTGGACGGTCGACAAATTGCTGCTGACCTTTGTCTTCGCGCTGGTTGGCTGCGGCGTGCTCGCTGTGGCGGCAGCGTCGCCAGCAGCGGCACAGCGACTGTCAGGCGCGCGCTTTCAATATGAAGATATGTATTTCCTCAAGCGCCAGATATTGTGGGTGCTCGCCGGCGTCCCGGTGATGCTCGGTGTGTCGATGCTGTCCGTTGGCTGGGCGCGGCGGCTGGCCCTGGCTGGAACGATCGTCTTTCTGGCGGCGCTTTTGGCTGTGCCCTTCATCGGTAGTGGTGCCAATGGCGCTGTACGCTGGATTCAATTGCCGGGTTTTTTGTTCCAGCCGTCCGAGTTCTTCAAGCCGATGTTCGTCGTCACCACAGCCTGGCTGCTGGCGCTGCGCTTCGATGATCCCGGCCTGCCAACGATGCAGGCGAGCTTTGGGCTCTTGGTGCTGGTCGCGGCACTGCTCATCAAGCAGCCCGATTTCGGCCAGACGGCACTGATCATGGTGGTCTGGCTTGTCCAGGCGGTGCTAGCCGGCATGTCGCTGTGGGTGCTCGCCGCGTTGGCGGCAGCGGCTACAGCCGGCCTCGGCGTTGCCTATCTTACTGTTAATCATGTCAGCGAACGGATTGACAAGTTCCTGACTGGCGGCGGCGATACCTATCAGATCGACAAGGCACTGGATTGCTTTCGCGCCGGCGGCATCTTCGGTGTCGGGCCGGGCAATGGCCAGGCGAAATTCCACCTGCCGGAGCCGCAAACCGATTATATCTTCTCGGTAATCGGCGAAGAATTTGGCATGATCGCGTGTCTGATCGTCGCCGGCTTGTACATCGCCATTGTCGTGCGTGTGCTGCTAACGCTGCTCGATGAAGAAGATCCGTTCATCCTGCTTGCCGCGGGAGGCCTTGTCACGGAATTCGGCCTTCAGGCGAGCATCAACATGGCGGTCAATCTGAAGCTGCTGCCGTCCAAGGGCATGACCTTGCCGTTCATCAGCCATGGTGGTTCGTCTTTCCTGGCCCTGTCGATCGGCATGGGGCTGTTGCTGGCGTTCACCCGGCGGAACCGCTTCCTCCAGGCCTCGCCCTACGTCGATCGTTGGTGGACGCGGTGATGGGTCGGCCGTTCATCCTCGCCGCCGGCGGCACTGGCGGCCATATGGTGCCGGCGCACGTGCTGGCGCTGGAACTGCTCGCGCGTGGCCATGCCGTGCATCTGGTGACCGATACGCGCGGGCTTCGCTTTCCCGGCCTCTTCGACGGCGTGCCGCATACCGTGGTCGACAGCGGGTCGCCGGGCCGATCTGGCTGGCGCGCGCTGCCGGCGGTGGCGATCAGCATCTGGCGGGGCAGGAGGGCGGCGCGATCGCTGTTCCGTGACCTGAAGCCCCGTGCTGTCGTCGGTTTTGGCGGCTATCCGGCTCTGCCTTCGCTTCTGGCGGCGCTGTCGCTACGCCTGCCAAGCCTAGTGCACGAACAAAATGCCGTTCTCGGTCGGGTCAACCGCTTTCTCGCGTCGCGCGTCGATGATCG
>JANYCM010000378.1 GCA_025360285.1 Sphingomonadales bacterium | reverse complement strand
AGGGGTGCATCAGCAGCATATGGCGTCAAGCGCCATGTGGTCGAAGCTGCCACCGGTCCCCCTTGCTCCCTCGCCCTTCCGCGCCCAAAGTGTCGTAATGAAACTCGCCTCGCTGAAACACGGCCGTGACGGTCGCCTTGTCGTTGTCTCTGATGATCTCGCCTGGTGCGCGGCGCCGCCGCCGATGTATCCCACACTGCAATCGGCGCTCGATGATTGGGGGCATGCCGAGCCCGTGCTGCGCGGGGTCGCCGAGAGCCTGGCGCATGATGCCGTGCCGCATGCGCGCTTTCATGAACGCGATGCCGCTGCGCCGCTGCCGCGTGCCTATCAATGGGCCGATGGCAGTGCCTATGTGAACCATGTCGAGCTGGTGCGCCGGGCGCGTGGCGTGGAATTGCCCACCAGTTTCTGGACCGACCCGTTGATGTATCAGGGCGGCAGCGATCATTTCCTCAGTCCCCGCGATGCAATCGCCTATCACGACGCCAGCTGGGACCTCGATCTGGAGGCCGAAATCGTCGTTGTCACCGGCGATGTGCCGCAGGGCGCCAGCCGCGAGCAGGCGCTTGCCGCCATCCGCCTCATCGGCCTCGTCAACGATGTGTCCTTGCGCGGGCTGATCCCCGATGAGCTCGTCAAAGGCTTCGGCTTCGTCCAGTCGAAACCCGCCTCGGCCCTGTCACCGGTGTTCGTCACCCCCGATGCGCTGGGGGACGCGTGGCAGGATGGCAAGTTGCACGGCGTGCTCAACGTCGATCTGAATGGCCAACCGTTCGGCCGCGCCGACGCGGGGGAGGACATGACCTTCGATTTCGGCACGCTGATCGCGCACCTGGCCAAGACCCGCAACCTTGTCGCCGGCAGCATCATCGGTTCGGGCACCGTGTCCAACCGCGGTGCCGATGGTGGCCCCGGCCAGCCGGCGGCCAAGGGCGGCCGCGGCTATAGCTGCATCGCCGAGGTGCGCATGGTCGAAACCATCGAAAGCGGCGCACCCGTCACGCCGTTCCTGCAGCCCGGCGATGTGGTGCGCATCGAAATGCTCGATGCGCGGCACCATTCGATCTTCGGCGCCATCGAACAGTCCGTCATCGGCTGACCGCGATGACGCCGGAAGGGCAACTCGCCGGCTTCATCGACAAATATACGCCCGAAGTCGCCGCAGAGGCGCGCGCCGCGCTGGGCCATCTCACGGCCCGGATTCCCGGCGCGACCCTCCTCGCCTATGACAATTTCAACGCCTGTGCGATCGGCTTTTCGGCCAATGACCGCGCCGGCGGGGTGGTCATCTCGCTGGCGATCTACCCGCGCTGGATCAACCTGTTCTTCCTGAAAGGCATCGGCCTGCCCGACCCCGATGGCCTGCTCCGGGGCGCCGGCAAGCAGGTCCGCCATATCCGCCTGAAGACCGCCGCCGACATCGCCAGCCCCGGCATCGAAGCGCTGATCACCGCCGCGCTTGCCCACGCTGCCCCGCCGATCGATCCGGCCGCGCGCAGCGGCGTGATCATCAAATCCGTGTCGCCCAGCCAGCGCCCGCGCCGGCCGTGACGGCGACCAAAAAGCCGCTATAACAAGGCCAAACCTGGGGGATCAAACCATGCGCAAATCGCTTCTGCTCGCCATCGCGCTTGCCAGCACCGCCACCGCCGCCTTTGCCCAGCCCGCGCCGCGCATCCTGCAGCAACCCTCGCTCAGCCGCGACCTGATCGCCTTTGTCAACGCCGGCGACCTGTGGACAGTGCCGCGCGCCGGCGGGGCCGCCACCCGCCTGACCAATGGCGTCGGCATCGAAAGCGCGCCGCTGTTTTCCCCCGATGGCCGCACCATCGCCTTCACCGGTGACTATGACGGCAATGTCGATGTCTACACCGTTTCCGTCACCGGTGGCGTGCCGCGCCGGTTGACCTGGCACCCCGGCGCCGATGCTGCCGTCGCCTGGTCGCCCGATGGCCAGCGCCTGCTGTTCCGTTCGGCGCGGGACGCCGCCAGCCGCTATACCAAACTCTACAGCCTCGCCGTCGCCGGCGGGCAGCCCCAGGCGCTACCGCTCCCCATGGCCTTCGCCGGGCAATTATCGGCCGACGGCAGAACCATCGCCTATAACCCGCTGCCCCCGGCCTTTTCGGCGGATTTCACCAATTATGTCGCCTGGGGCAATTACCGCGGCGGCCGCGCCGGCACCATCGCGCTGACCACATTGGATGGCCTTGAAACCACCCGGGTGCCCCACACCGACGCCGCCGATTTCGCCCCCGTCTGGCTCGGTGGCAAGCTGTATTTCCTGTCCGGCCGCAATGGCCCCATCAGCGTCTTCGCCTATGATCCCGCCACCAAGGCGGTCAGCGAAGTCTGGCGCAACCCCGGCCCGTCGGACGTGCGCTCGCTCGCCACCGATGGCAGCACGCTGATCTTCGATCGCCTCGGCGAACTCTTCACCCTCGTTCCGGGATCGGCGCCGCAG
>JANYCM010000373.1 GCA_025360285.1 Sphingomonadales bacterium | reverse complement strand
CGCTGCCGGCGACGCCAAAAACAGCACGGCGCCCGCGATGTCATCGGGTTCACCAATCCGGCCGAGCGGCACCTGGGCTTCGGTTCCCGCCAGCCGGTCAGGGTCCTGCCAGGTGATCGCCGTCATCTTGCTGCGGACAAGACCGGGGGCGACGAGGTTGACGCGGATGGCCTCGCGGCCAAGCGCTTGTGCCAATGTTTTGGTCAGGGTCAGCAGCCCGCCTTTCGATGCCGAATAGGCCGGTTGCCCGATGGTGCCGCGAAAACTGGCGACTGAACCGATGAAGATGATGCTGCCCCCGGCCAGCACCGGGCGGAACTTCATCGCCAGTTGCATGGGCCCAGTCAGGTTCGTCGCCAGCACATCGGCGAAGGTGGCGATTTCGAACTCCTGGCGCCGATAGGCGACCTTGGCACCGGCGACGACCAGCACATCGAGGCGTTCCACCCCCGGATCGAACGCCGCCACTGCCGCCGCATCACCCTGATCGAGCGCGTGATATTCCAGGCCCGCCAGATCGCCATCGCTGTCGGCATAATCCGCCGGGCCGCCGCGGGTGCCGGTAATGATCACCCGTGCCCCGCCCGCCAGGAAGCCGCGCGCACAGGCATTGCCGATGCCGGTGGACCCCCCTGTCACAAGCACGGTCTTGCCGGCAAAATCGAACGCGCCCAAATCTGTCTCCCAATCGAGGGGAATGTGGGCGATGGCACTGCTGGAAGGCAAGGTGGCGGTTGTGACAGGCGGCGGGCGGGGCCTGGGCCGTTGTCACGCGCTGGCGCTGGCCGCCGCAGGGGCGCGGGTCGTGGTCAATGATCTGGGCGGCAGCGTGACAGGTGACGGCAGCGGTGATGCTGCCGACGCTGTTGCCGACGAAATTCGCAGCGCCGGCGGCCAAGCCGTGGCCAACCGCGCCAGTGTCGCCGATTGGGCGGGTGCCGCAACAATCATCGAACAGGCAGTGGCGACCTTCGGCGGGCTCGACATCGTCGTCAACAATGCCGGGATCAATCGCCCGGCGTCGCTGATCGACATGACCGAGGCGGACTTCGACCTGGAGATCGCCGTCCATCTGAAAGGCACCGCCGCCGTCAGCCACCATGCCGCAAGGGTATGGGCCGATCGCGGCGCCGAAGCCGGCCGCGCCATCATCAACACCACTTCGCCCGTCGGCCTGCACCCGATGCCGGACGGCGGGGCCTATGGCGCCGCCAAGGCCGGCATCGCCGCGCTGACCCAGGTCCATGCCCAGGAACTCGCCGCGCTGGGGGTGCAGGTCAATGCCATTGCGCCATGCGCGCGGACGCGGATGGTGATGGCTTCGCCCGATGTCGATGCCCTGATGCCGCAGGCCATGGGCTTTGATCGCCATGATCCGGCGCATGTGTCGCCGCTGATCGTGTACCTCGCCTCCGGACTCTGCCCCTTCACCGGCCGCATTTTTGCTGTCGAAGGGGGCGAAATCGCCGTCTACGACCCGTGGCACGCCCGGCTACGCGCTGCCCAGGACCGGCAATGGACCCCTGAAACCCTGGCCGCGGCGCTCTCCGATGCCCCGCGTCAGGCCAGCATCCGCGCCTTTTATCCAGGCGGCATCATCGACACCAAATCCCCGCCAAACCGCACGCTGAAGGCACTGGCGGCGGCCGGCGCTCTGGGCTAGCCTGACCTCATGTTCCTGTCCTTCCTCGAAGAACTTCGCGCCGCGAAAATCCCGGCTTCGCTGAAAGAGCATCTGATGCTGCTTGAAGCGCTGAAGGCCGATGTCATCGATTGGTCGATCACCGATTTCTACTATCTGGCGCGTGCCACCTATGTGAAGGACGAAGGTCTGCTGGACCGGTTCGACATGGTTTTTTCCAAAGTATTCAAAGGCCTGGAAACCAGCATCGAAACTGGCGCTGCCGAGATTCCAGCCGAATGGCTGAAGGCCGTCGCCGAATTGAACCTGTCCCCTGAAGAAATGGCCGAACTCGAAAAGCTTGGCTGGGACAAGTTGATGGAGACGTTGAAGGAACGCCTTGAGGAGCAGAAAAAACGCCACGAAGGCGGCAACAAATGGATCGGCACCGCCGGCAAATCGCCCTTTGGCGCGCAAGGCAGCCACCCCGAAGGCGTCCGTATCGGCCAGGACAAAAGCCGCAACCAGAAGGCGGTCAAAGTCTGGGACAAGCGCGAATTCAAGAACCTCGATTCAAGCGTCGAACTCGGCACCCGCAATATCAAGGTCGCCCTGCGCCGCCTGCGCAAATTCG
>JANYCM010000337.1 GCA_025360285.1 Sphingomonadales bacterium | reverse complement strand
CGGTCCCGTGCCCGCTCGCCGGGGGCGTGGACGCCCGCCTTCGCGTGCCCGGAACCGCCAGAACGCCGCGCCGGGCGATCCCGACCCTAGCCATTTATGAGTTCACGGCCTAACCGATGTAACTTGGCGGGCCGCCCTTCTTCTTTCGTTCGTGCATGTTCTGCTCTCTCACCTGCACGTTTTCGTCAAACTCGCCCTTTATCGCCATTTCATAGACCGTCTGCGCGCTCCACCCGTACATGTCGGCAAGTTCATGGCCATAGGCGATCTGCCTGGCGTATTTCTTTTCATTTCCGGCCCGCTCCCAGGGCAGAAATTCGGCGTTGAATTCGCCGCGTGTGACCAGGTTGTAGCGCAAGGCCGCGGCATTATAGCCTTTGTCTGCCTTGATATCCTTGACATGATCCTGGCCGATTTTCCACACGGCGGGTGTCACGGCGCTGTGGGTCGCAGCCTTGTCCATCGCCGTTGATCGTTCCTTGTCCACCTTGTCGACAGGCGCCAGGGGTTTGCCGCCTTTTATCGCCTTGGTGAATTCGAATTCAATCTGCTGCCAAAGTGTCTCGAACTTGACCACATCGGCCGGAACGACCAGCACCGGGTCGCGGGTGGCATAATATTGGCGTGATTTATCAACAAGTCCATAGAGTTGGATCAGGCTGGTGGCATGCTTCTCTTCGCCGCTGACCTTTAGCAATTCGCCCATTGTCAGCTGAATCTGCTTCAATTCCTCGGCTATGCCATATTTGGTGAAACCGTTCCAGGCAATCACGATATCACCAAGATTGGCAAAACTTGGCGGCACCTTGCCGGCACGGAATACAGCGGCAATCGGCAGCAACTTTTCCTTGGTGTCACCGATGCGTTTTTCAACGCGCAGAATCGCCGGATCGCCAAAATGCTCGGTTGTCGTCTCGCCAAAACCGACAAGACCCAAAAAGGAACTTGCTCCCAAAACCGTATTGATTTGGGTTATTTTGTATTTATACTCATTTTCCTTGAAATAGGCATTGGGGCCGAACCCCTTGGTCGCCACAAACTGCTTTTCGCTATCGCGCCGCGGATTGGATTCGGGGTGGCTTTCGCCAACGACATTCAGCTTGCCAGCCTTGATGCCTTGTCTCTGCAGCGGTGCATTTGCATTGCCAGGCCCGACGCGCTGCAATTGCCGGGCGGCATGCCCGCCAGCGGATGGGCCCGCCGGGGTGTCGGCGCCGGTAACCGGCATAGCCGCTGCCCTGCTGCCCATCCGGTCAGCTTCCGCCTCCAGTCCGGCATCGTCGTTGATCGCGGCGCCCTTGGCCTGCAACGTCGGCCGCACACGGCCCTGCGCCTGCTGCACCAAATGCCAGGCTTCATGCGGCAGGTGCGTTTCCTGCCCCGGCGCAAGGTGAATGTCGCGGCCCTGGGCATAGGCGTGCGCCCCAATGCGCGCTGGCGCCGGCGAGTTTCGGTGGACCCTCACATTGTCCATCGCAACACCGGAAAGCTGTTCGATTCCGGATCGCAAGGCCTGGGGCAAGCCACCCCGCACGGCCCTGTTGTCGGGCGCCAATTGCGCCGCGGCCGACCCGGCGTTAACAGCGCGGTGCAGGCCCACCAACCGTTGAACAGCCGGCGAGCGGCCCAGTTCAGCCTGCCGGTTTGCCAGCGTATCTGCGGCCGCATGGGTCACGCGCGCCGCGTCCGGCGGCGCCGTGACGGGCGACCGCGCCGGCACCACCGCCGCTTGCGGCCTCGCGATGGTGAGGCGCGTTTTACCGGACATGCAACCATCCCGCTGACCAAAAGACCGCGATTGGCCTGCTTGGCACGTTCAGATTGCGCCCATCCGGCCGCGCGATCAATCGCGTTCTACATTGGTTTCGAGACAGACGTCATTTGCGTGAAGACCGGCGCCAACGCCCTGCCTGCCCCCGTCAATTAACGGGGGCGGGCGGGCGTGGTTCGGGCAGCGCCGGTGCGCTTTATTCCGCCGCCTTCTTGGCGCGCTTCGGCTTGGCCGGCGCTTCCTCGGCCACGGCTTCCACCGCTTCGGCCTTCACAGCCTTTGGCTTGGTCGCCTTCTTCGCGGGTGCTTCGGCAACCGGCTCGGCCACGGCATCGACCGTTTCTGCAACCGCCGCCTTGGCCTTGGCGGCCTTCTTCGGCTTGGCGGGCGCAAGATCATGGTCATGGTCGCAATCGGGGCCATGGACATGGCCGGCATGGCCATGGCCGGCATGGCTGTGGCCCGGCGTTTCATCCTCGTCCTCGATCGCCGCTTCCAGTTCTTCGCGAGTGGCGGGGCGATCGGTGATCGCGGCCTTGCTCAGCAGGAAATCGACGACCTTGTCTTCATACAGCGGCGCGCGCAGCTGGGCGGCGGCCATCGGGTTTTCCTGGAAATATTTGACGACCTGCGCCTGTTCCTTGGGGTATTTGGCGGCTTCCTGGCCGATCAACCGGTTCATTTCCGGCTGGCTGACGGTGATGCCATGGCGTTGACCGATTTCTGACAGCAACAACCCCAGCCGCACGCGGCGTTCGGCAATGCGGCGATATTCGGCGCGTTCGCCTTCCAGCATGGCGCGCGCCGCCGCCGGATCAGCATCCTGTGCGGCTTCCTGGTCAAGCTGCGCCCAGATCTGTTCGAATTCGCTGTCCACCATGGTTTCCGGCACTTCGAAATCATGGCGCGCGGCCAGCGTATCGAGCAGCTTGCGCTTCAGATGCGTGCGAGTCAGCTGGCCGAGTTCGCCATCCAGCTGTTCCTTCAGGATTTCCTTCAGGGCATCGAGGCTGTCGATGCCGAAGCCCTTGGCGAATTCATCATCGATGGCGGTTTCGACCGGCACTTCGACGGCCTGCACCGTGATGGCGAATTCGGCGGGTTTGCCCTTCAGATAGGCGACATTATAATCATCGGGGAAGTTGACTTTCACCGTCCGGGCTTCGCCGGTCTTGGCGCCGACCAACTGGTCTTCAAAGCCGGGGATGAGCTGGCCCGAGCCGATGGTTATACGCATCCCCTCGCCCTTGCCGCCATCGAACAATTCGCCGTCAACCCGGCCTTCGAAATCGATGACCAGCGTATCACCGGTCCTGGCCTTGTGCTCGTCGGGGGCGGCTTCGCTGCGCTGCGACTGGCCGGCAAGGCGCTTGAGGGCTTCGTCCATCGCGCCGTCATCGGCAGCGACGACCAGACGCTCCAGCGCCAGATCGTCGATCTTCAATTCCTCGACGGTGGGCAACACTTCAACGGCGACCTTGAAGCCGACATCCTGGCCTTCGGCGTCTTCGCCATCCAGATCGACCTGCGGCTGGGTGGCCGGGCGCAGCTTGTGATCGGCGAGCAATTGCTGGACACCGTCGTTCAGCGCCGCCTGCAAGGCTTCACCGCGCAGTGCCTCGCCGTGCATCTTGCGCACCAAATTCGGCGGCACCTTGCCGGGGCGGAAGCCGGGCATGCGAATCGTCTTGGACACTTCGGCGAGCCGGGCATCGATGCGGGCGGCCAGCGCGGCCGCCGGGATGACCAGCGAATATTCGCGGCGAAGGCCCTGGTTCAACGTTTCAGCAATCTGCATTTTTTCAATCTCGTCTGTTCAAATCAGGGCTTGCTCGGTGCTGGTGCGGGCGAAGGGACTCGAACCCCCACGTCTTTCGACACTGGAACCTAAATCCAGCGCGTCTACCAATTCCGCCACGCCCGCTAAGAGGTGAAGCGCGCGTCTATAGCAACGCTGGGGGGCGGCGCAAGGCTGGCGCGGCCGATTGGCGGCCGGTTTGTGGGGCGATACCCGGCGCCGACCCCGCCGCGCCCGCGATTCATGCCCGGATTCCCCGGCGCCGCTACCCCGCCGGCCGGGGATCACCCCCGTGACGACCCGATCCACAACCGCAAAATCCCCGAAATCACCGCCACGGCAGCGACACCGAGCAGCCACAGCCCGATGAACCACAGCCAGCGGCGGGCACGATCAATGATAGCCTTCATGGCCCACCTTGCCGCGGAACACCCAATAGGCATAGCCGGTGTAGCCGATGATGATCGGCAACATGATGCCAACGCCTATCAGCATGAAAACCTGGGAATTTTCGGCCGTCGCCGCCTGGAAAATGCTGATCTTGCCGGGGACGATCCACGGGAACATCGAAATGCCAAGGCCAATGAAGCTGAGCAAGAACAAGGACAAGGCGAGCAGGAACGGTTGCCCCTCGGCGCGGTTGCGCAAGGCCCGGATGAACAGCAGCGCGGCCACCCCAACCAGGATCGGCACCGGCGCCGCCAGATAAAGCCCCGGCGCCGTGAACCAGCGGTGGTAATAGTCGTGATTGAGGAACGGCGTCGCCAGACTGACCGCAACAATCGCGGCAAGGGTCGCAACCGCCGTCAGACGTGCCAGCTTAAAGGCTTGATCTTGCAGTTCATTTTCCGTCTTGTAGATCAACCAGCAGGCCCCCAGCAAGGCATAGCCGGCGACAACCGACACGCCGGTCAGCACCGAAAATGGTGACAGCCAATCCCACCAGCCCCCGCCATAGCCGCGCCCGGTTACCGTGACGCCCTGCAACACAGCCCCCAGTATCACCCCTTGCGAAAACGCCGCCAGCGTGGACCCCAGCGCAAACGCCCGGTCCCATATCCACAGCCGGGTCGTGCGGGCGCGATATTCAAACGCCACGCCGCGGAACACCAGCCCCAGCAGCATGGCAATCACCGGCGTGTAAACCGCCGGCATCAGCACCGCATAAGCCAAGGGAAAGGCAGCAAAAAGCCCGCCGCCGCCGAGCACCAGCCAGGTTTCATTGCCGTCCCACACCGGCGCTATCGTGTTGATGGCGCTGTTGCGATGCTTGCCCTCATCCAGCCACGGAAACAGGATACCGATGCCCAGATCAAAGCCGTCCATCACCACATAGCCAAAGATGGCAACGGCGATGATCCCGGCCCAGATCAGCGAGAGCATGTCATTGGGTGCCATTGCCGTTACTCCGCCGCCGCCAGAACAGCATCGCCGCCGCCGACAAGGCCCGCCGCCCGCACCGGCTCGCCGCGCGTCGGCCCCTGCTCGCCGGGGTGCGGTTCATGGCCCATCAGCCTGATGATGAACCAGGTGCCGGCGCCAAAAACCGTAAAATACACAATGACAAAGGCGATCAGCGAGGCCGCCACCGCCGGCGCCGCCAGCGGCGACGCGCTGTCCACCGTGCGCAGGACACCAAATACCGTATAGGGCTGGCGACCGACTTCGGTGGTCACCCAGCCGGCCAGCACGGCGACAAACCCCGCGGGGCCCATCACCAGCGCCAGGCGATGCAGCCACGGCCATTCATAAAGCCGGCCCCGCGCCCGGGCGAGCAGGCTCCAGATGCCCAGCGCCGCGATCAGGAAACCGATGCCGACCATGATGCGGAACGACCAGAAGGTGATCGCTACCGGCGGCCGATCGGCCATCGGCACGGTATCAAGGCCCGCCAGGCTGGCCGAAGTATCATGCTTCAAAATCAGCGATCCCATCGCCGGGATTTCAACCTTGTACCGCATGACCTGCGCCTGATCATCGGGAATACCGAACAAAATCAACGGGGCACCGCCGCCTTCGCCGCCCGGGAAGCTTCTGTAATGGCCTTCCATCGCCGCAATTTTCATCGGCTGGTGCGCCAGTGTGTTGAGGCCATGATCATCCCCGGCCAGAATCTGGATCGGCGCCACGATCGCTGCCATCCACATCGCCATCGAAAACATGATGCGCGTGCCTTCACTCGGCACACGGCGGTGGCGCCGGTCAGCCAGCAAATGCCAGGCCCCGGCCCCGCCGACCACCAGCGCCGTCGTCAGATAGGCGGCCAGCAGGACATGGACGAGGCGATAGGGCATCGACGGGTTGAAAATCACCGCCAGCCAATCGGTGGCGAAAAACTGCCCGTTGGCGTTGACGCCAAAACCCTGCGGCGTCTGCATCCAGCTGTTGACCGCGATAATCCAGAAGGCCGAAATCGCGGTGCCCAGCGCCACCATGCAGGTGGCGGCAAAATGCAGTTGCTTGCCAACGCGTTCAAGCCCGAACAGCATGACCCCCAGGAAGCCGGCCTCCAGGAAAAACGCCGTCAGCACCTCATAGGCCATAAGCGGCCCGATGACCGGCCCTGCCTTGTCCGAAAACACCGCCCAATTGGTGCCGAACTGATAGGCCATGACGATTCCGGAGACGACGCCCATGCCGAAGGTGATGGCAAAGATCTTCAACCAATATTTGAAGAGTTGCAGGTAAACATCACGGCCGGTTCGGATCCACAGCCCTTCCAGCACCATCAGATAGCTGGCCAGGCCGATGGTGAACGACGGGAAGATGAAATGGAACGACACGGTGAAGGCAAACTGCATCCGGGCGAGCGTCAGCGCGGAAATTGTGTCGAACATGCCATGTCCCTAACCAACCGTTGCTGCGCCATAGCAGAAACATTCGGATGCAGCGCGGGCTATTCGCCGCAGCCGGATCGTTTGAGGCCGGTATTACGGCAAATGGCGAAAGCCCTGTCCTACATCGATAAAATGCGCTAAAAGGCTGATAGACTTTGCTCTTTGACATCGCTGGGAAACCATGGCTGGGCGGTAAAAACGCCGCCTGAAATTCTGGCTGCTACGCACACAACCACCCAAACGGTGACTTTCGTCAACTTCCGGCAAGGTTTCGCAGATTTCTATCCATGAAATCAATTGCTGCCGGGCGCTCGGCGGCAGATTGACAGGGCCTTGGCCAAACCCCGGGTGGCTGGATCGAGGCTGGATTTCCAGAGGCACTCAACTATAGCCAGGCCTGTGAATCCCTTCAGAGCCTTTGCTGATCGGTTGGCGCCGCTGGCCCTGTTATTGGTGCTGATGGCCCTCGCCGGCCGTTTGATGTCGCCCACCGGCTATATGCCGATCGCTGGCCCTGGCGGGGTGCAACTGGCGCTATGCTCTGGCACCACCGTGCCGGGCGGCGATACAAATCCGCATGTGCCCGGTGGCGGGAACGATTGCGCCTTTGCCATCGCGGCGGCCCATGGCGACGCGCCGCTGCCCGTCGCGGTCATCTTTGCGCCTGCCGCGGATCACGGTGGCCCGGCAGCGGCACCCATGCCGCCGGCAAATTTGCACAGCGGTATCGGCGATCGCAGCCAACCAGCAACGGGCCCTCCGGCACGGGCATGACGACGGCACACCGCCGACGCCTTGCCCTATTTAATCCGGAGACCTGCCATGCCCCGCTTCCTGCCCGGCGCCGCCCTTGTTGCGGCCCTCCTGCCCCTTTGTCTTGCCACATCGGCGCACGCCTGTTCCGCCTGTGGCTGCACCCTGACCACCGACTGGATCGGCGAGGGCCTTGCTGCCACCCCCGGTCTGCGTGCCGAACTACGCTATGATTATCTGCCGCAGACGCAATTGCGCAGCGGCACACGCGCTGTCGATGCCAACGCCATCGCCCTGCCCGCCGATCGTGAGATCGAACGCTACAGCTATAATCACTATGTCACGGCCGCACTGGATTGGTCGCCAGGCACGGATTTTGCCGTAAATGTGCAGGTGCCGCTGGTCATCCGGCCGCATCTGACCATCGCCGAGGGCGATACCGATGTTTCGAATTCCAGAACTAGCGGTCTTGGCGATGTGCGAATTACGGGGCGGTATCAGGGCTTTGGGGGCCCGGGGATTACCGGGCTGCAATTTGGCCTGAAGCTGCCGAGCGGCGGTTTCCACACCGCTTTCCGGTCCGGACCGCAACAGGGCGAATTGCTCGATCGCGGGCTACAGGCGGGCACCGGCACCACCGATGCCCTGGTCGGCGCCTATCATTTCGGCATGCTCACCGGCAAACTCGATTGGTTTGCCCAGGCAAGCGTGCAAATCCCCTTCGATCGTCGTGACGAATACAAACCTGCCGTAACCGGTGTTGGCAGCATCGGCGTTCACTACAATGGCTGGAAGGGCATAACGCCGCAGGTGCAGCTCAATCTGCGCATCGCCGGCCAGGACAAGGGCGCCAATGCCGACCAGGACAACAGCGGCGGCGAACTGCTTTACCTCAGCCCCGGTGCCACTGTGGCGGTCAACCGGCGGATCGCGCTGTTCGGCTTCATCCAGGCGCCCGTCTACAGCCGGGTCGTAGGATATCAGCTTGTGCCAAAAATCACGGTGTCGGCAGGACTGCAAGTCCGGCTATAAGGGCAGAAAATTCGGGGAATGCGCATTGACCAGCGATATCGAGATTGCCCGGGCCGCTTCGATCCGCCCGATCAGCGAAATCGCTGCCGGAATCGGCCTGGGGTTTGATGATATCGAGCCCCAGGGGCATCATATCGCCAAGCTTTCTGCAGCAGCGGTGACGGCGCTTGCCGCGCGGCCCCAGGGCAAGCTCATCCTGGTCACGGCCATCAATCCGACGCCGGCCGGTGAAGGCAAGACGACAACGACGATCGGGTTGGGCGATGCGCTCAACCTGATCGGGCGCCGCACGGTCATTGCGCTGCGCGAACCCTCGCTGGGGCCGGTGTTCGGTCGCAAGGGCGGCGCCACCGGTGGTGGCCAGTCGTAAGTGCTGCCGATGGAGCGCATCAACCTGCATTTCACTGGCGATTTCCACGCCATAACCTCGGCGCACAATCTGCTGGCGGCGCTGATCGACAATGCCCTGCATTATCGGCTGCCGACGGCCACTGGGTTGCCACTCGACGCCCGGCACGTCAGTTGGCGCCGGGTGCTCGACATGAATGACCGGGCGCTGCGCCAGATTGCAACCGGCATGGGCGCCGGCAATGCGCCGGCGCGCGAAACCGGGTTCGACATAACCGTGGCATCGGAAGTCATGGCCATCCTGTGCCTGGCGACGGATATCGACGATCTGCAGGCGCGATTGGCCCGCATCCGCGTCGGCCGGGATGAAGCCGGCACGCCCGTCACCGCTGGCGATTTAGGCGCGGCCGGCGCGATGACAGCGTTGCTCGTTGACGCCATCCTGCCCAATCTTGTGCAATCGATCGGCGGCTCGCCGGCGTTGATCCATGGCGGGCCGTTCGCCAATATCGCCCATGGCTGCAATTCGGTAGTGGCGACGCGATCGGCACTGGCACTAGGCGAATTTGCCGTCACCGAGGCCGGATTTGGTGCCGATCTTGGCGGCGAAAAATTCTGCGATATCAAGTGCCGCAGCGCCGGCCTGTCGCCGGCGGTGGTGGTTGTTGTCGCCACCGTCCGTGCCCTTAAATATCATGGCGGTGCGGCGCTCGCCGACCTGGGCAAGGAAGATGCCGCGGCCTTGACGGCCGGCCTCGCAAATTTGACGCGGCATGTTGAAAATATGGGAAAATTCGGGTTACCGGTCGTGGTGGCGCTAAACGCCTTTGCTGGCGACAGCCCGACCGAACAAGCGGCGGTCATCGCGCATTGCCATGATGAATTGCTGGTTAAGGCGCATCTTTGTCGTCACTGGGCCGATGGTGCGGCGGGTGCGGCCGATCTGGCACGCAGTGTCGCGGCGCTGGCTGACGCCGAAGCTGCCGGATTTCGAATGCTCTATGAAGATGACCTGCCGCTTGCCGACAAGATGCGCCGTGTCGCCACCGAAATCTACCGCGCCAGTGACGTCGCGCTCAGCCCGGCGGCGGCTCGGCAATTGCAGGCCCTGGCCAATCAGGGTTTTGGGCATCTACCGGTGTGCATGGCCAAGACGCCCTACAGCTTCACGGCGGACGAACATGTCAAGGGCGCGGCGATCGGCTTCACCCTGCCGATTCGCGACGTGCGGCTGGCCGCGGGTGCTGGCTTTGTCATCGCTTTGTGCGGCGATATCAACACGATGCCGGGATTACCCAAAGCGCCGGCGGCCCTTCATATCGGCGTGGATGCCAACGGCCAGATAACCGGGCTGAGTTGAGCGCAACGGCCCTTGCCGAATTGCGCTTAGGTCAGTAACATTGACCTAAATAGCCTTGGGATATGCTGATGGTCGCTGGCCTGCCGCCCGTTTCGCTGGATGACAAATACCGCTTCACCGACGGGCGGGTATTCATGAGCGGGGTGCAGGCGCTGGTGCGTCTGCCGCTGGTCCAGCAGGCGCGGGACAAAGCGGCGGGGCTCAATACCGGCGGCTTCATCTCGGGCTATCGCGGCTCGCCGCTGGGGGGCTATGACCAGGAATTGTGGCGGGCAAAAAAACTGCTCGCTGAACATAATATTGTATTTGTTCCGGGTGTTAACGAAGAATTGGGTGCCACCTCCGTCTGGGGTTCCCAGCATGTCGGCATGCGGCCAGGCGCGACCGTCGATGGCGTGTTCGGCATCTGGTACGGCAAGGGGCCGGGCCTTGATCGCGCTATGGATGTGCTGAAACATGCCAATGCCGCCGGCACATCCCCCCATGGCGGGGTCCTGGCCATTGTCGGGGATGATCATGGCGCCAAGTCTAGCACCCTGCCCCACCAGTCCGACCATAATTTCCAGGCAGCGTTCGTGCCTTTCCTGGCACCGGCGTCGGTGCATGAGTTTGTCGAATATGGGCTGCTCGGTATCGCGATGAGCCGATTTGCCGGCACCTGGGTGGGCTTCAAGGCCACTGCCGATACCGTCGAAACAAGTGCCACCATCGATCTTGCCAATGAACAACGCACGATAATCATTCCGGAATTTGATTTTCCCGCCGGCGGTATCCACATCCGCGGCGGCGACATCTGGCGTGAGGAAGATACGCGCCTGCAACGCTACAAGGGTTTTGCCGCCATGGCCTTTGCCAAGGCCAATCATATCGACCGGGTGATCTGGGACACGCCGCGCCCCCGCTTCGGCATCGTCACCACCGGCAAGGCGTTTGCCGACACGATGGAGGCGCTCGACAAGCTTGGCATCACTGCCAGGGTTGCAGCCGATATCGGCCTCAGGGTTTACAAGGTCGGCATGCCCTGGCCATTGGAACCCGATGGCATCAGGGCCTTTGCCGAAGGCCTTGAAGAGGTTCTAGTTATTGAAGAAAAACGTGAATTCATCGAGCATCAGCTGCGCTGGCAGCTTTACAACTGGCGCGAGGCGGTGCGCCCGCGGGTCGTCGGCAAGCTGGATGAACATGGCGATTGGCTGCTCAGCCCGGACAATGAACTATCGCCCGGCGTTATCGCCAACGTAATCGCGGCGCGGATTCAGCGCTACCATGATACCGACCTGATTCGCGGCACCCTGGGTTTCTTTGCCGACCAGGCGGCCAAGTCGGCAGCGTTCATCACCCCGATCAAGCGATCCCCCTATTTCTGTTCGGGGTGTCCGCACAACACCTCGACCAAGCCCCCCGAAGGCAGCCGCGCCCTGGCGGGAATTGGCTGCCATATCATGGCCTTGTGGATGGATCGCGCTGAAACCTTCACCCAGATGGGCGGCGAAGGCGTCACCTGGATCGGCGAGGCGCCCTTCACGTCGGAAAACCATGTCTTCGCCAATCTGGGTGACGGCACCTATTTCCATTCCGGCCTGCTGGCGGTGCGGCAGTCGATCGCTGCCGGGGTCAACATCACCTACAAGATCCTTTACAATGACGCCGTCGCCATGACCGGCGGCCAGACGCATGATGGCGAGCTTTCAGTCGATCAGATCGCTGCCCAGATGGTCGCCGAACACGCCAAAAAAGTCGTGGTGCTGACTGAGGACCTGTTGCATTATCAGGGTGTTACCCTGCCCGCTTCGGTCCGCCTGCTCGATCGGTCGGCGCTGCCGGCGATCCAGACGGAATTTGCCGCCACGCCGGGCTGCACCATCATCATCTTTGACCAGACCTGTGCCGCCGAAAAACGCCGGCGCCGCAAGCGCAAGACCATGGCCGATCCGGCCAAACGCGTCTTCATCAACAGCGCCGTCTGCGAAGGCTGCGGCGATTGTTCGGTTCAGTCCAACTGCGTTTCCGTTGAACCGCTGGAGACAGAATTTGGTCGCAAGCGCCGCATCAACCAGTCAAGCTGCAACAAGGATTACAGTTGCTTGAAGGGTTTTTGTCCGAGCTTTGTTGAAGTCGAAGACGCCCAGGTCAAAATGGCCAAGGCTGGCGATTTCGAGCTTGGCGACCTGCCCGAACCCGCCATTCCCGCCGTTGGCCATGGTTACAACATCATGGTCACCGGGATTGGCGGCACTGGTGTGCTGACGGTATCGGCGCTGCTGGGCACCGCCGGCCATATCGAAGGCATTGCCAGCACCACTGCCGATATGGCCGGGCTCGCCCAGAAGGGGGGCGCCGTCTATTCGCATGTGCGGCTCGCAGCGACCAATGACGATCTGCTCAGCCCGCGGATCATTGCCGGCGGCGCCGATCTTGTGCTGGCCTGTGACGCGGTGGTGGCGGCCGATAAACCCACGCAATCCTTGATGATTCCCACGCGCACTGCCGTGGTTGCCAACGCCGACATCGCTCCGACGGCGGACTTTGTCCGCAACCGGGACATGGATTTCCAGTCGGCGCAGGTTGAGCGCAGCATCCGCGGCGCCGCCAATCCCAATGCCTGTGATTTCATCGCCGCCGATACGATGGCGGTGGCGCTGATGGGGGATGCCATTGCATCGAACATATTGCTGATGGGTTATGCCTGGCAAAAAGGGCTGATTCCGCTGCAATATCAAAGCCTTGAGACGGCGATCGAGCTCAACGGCGTGGCGGTTGACTTCAACAAGCGCGCCTTTGGCCTGGGGCGCCTACTGGCTGTCCGGCCCGACAAGGTGCTGGCGATGGTCGAGGCGGCGCGCGGGCCGGCGGAATCGCCGCCGGCGACCGGTCTGGACAGTATCATGGCGCGCCGGGTTGCCGATCTGACAGCCTATCAGGATACCCGTTATGCGGCGCGATTCAGCGCGCTGGTGGCGACGGCGCGGGCGGCCGGCGGCGATGGTTTTGGAGAAGCCGTGGCAAGAAGCTATTACAAACTATTGGCGTACAAGGATGAATATGAAGTCGCGCGCCTTTACAGCGACGGGCGCTTCAAGGCGGCTTTCGCGGCACAGTTCAGCGGCGGCACGCCGCGGGTGACGCTGGCGCCGCCGTTGCTGGCGCGGACCGACCCGGCGACGGGGCGTCCGAAAAAGATGAGCTTTGGTCCCTGGGTGTTCACCCTGTTCGGCGTTCTGGCCCGGCTGAAGAGCCTGCGCGGCACGGCATTCGATGTGTTCGGCTATTCGGCCGAGCGGCGGGAGGAACGCGGCGACATCCTCGCCTTTGAAGATGATATCAAGCGCTTGATTTCAGGGCTTGATCCGGGGAACATCGGACTGGCGACGGCGATTGCGCGGCTGCCGCTTGATGTCCGCGGTTTTGGGCCGGTGAAGGGGGAACAGCGCGCGGCTGTGGCGAAGCGGTCGGCGAAGCTATGGGCACAGTGGCCGGGTATGGCGGTGCAGGTTGCGGCGTAGCGGCGCCCCGCCTTTGTTCAAAGCGTCCATCATGGCGAAGTGCTGTGTTGGGTGAGAACGGCGCCTAACATTTCACGTGTATAACCTATCTGGCACAAAATGTCAAGCCTCCTAACCCTCTGTTACAAAACAGGCGCGGCCGGAAAAGGCGATTTTTGCGCAGGCGTCGCGGGCGGCGGCTTTGCTGGCATAGGGGCCGAGCTGCAATTTGGTCACTGTGCCGGCGGCGGTGAAGATCGGCTTCATGCCAGTAACAGCCTGCTTTTCCTTGGTTTTGATGTCGTTCCAGGCCGCTTCAGCGAGCGCCTTTTTGCCGAACGCCCCCAATTGCACCCGCCAGCCTTCGGCCTTGGCGACCACCACCGGCGCTGTAGGACTCGGGGTTTTTTGGGGTTTTTGGGGTGAGTCAGCGGGGGGTAACCCGGTTTCAACGGGATCGGGGCCGGGATTCACGGGTCGTGCGACCGGAAAAACCGGTGGTCTGGCCGGGTCAACACCGGAATTGTTGGACTTCGGCGGCGGCACATCCACCGCCACCGGCATTTTCGGCCCCGGCGCGACCATCGCCACTACGGGCGGCGGCGCGGCGGGCGGCGGCGCGGCAGGCGGCGGCGCCGGCTTGATCACCTGGTCCCGGCTGAACGCCGGCACCAGCGGCGCGCTGTCGGCCGCCGCCGGCATCGGTTTCAAAGCCACCGCCCGCGCCGGTGCCCCGGCGGCGAATTGCGGCGGCACGCCTTTGCCGGCGGCGAGGCTGACCGCGACTTCCCAGCCATGGGCGCGTTCCTGCGGCGCGATGATCGTCGTCAGATTGCCGAGCGCCGTCGTCGCTTCGGGCAGGCCCTGGGCGGAAGCGCGCGCCAGATAAGCATAGGCCAGCACCAGACTGCGCGGCACCCCGTCGCCGTTCCAGCTCGCCACCCCCAGCACATATTGCGCCCGCATTT
>JANYCM010000064.1 GCA_025360285.1 Sphingomonadales bacterium | reverse complement strand
GAGAGAGCCCTGCCGGTAATCGATTTTATCACTGAATAATTCGTTACGGCGCCGAGTTATTTTCCTTATTTTCCTGCTTCGGACGGTTTTTTCGCGTGTGGCGGGCATTTCGGGCAGATTCCGGCCTCGCAGTAATCGATTTTATCGATGAGAAAGAGCGACGGCAGGTGGTCGTGTCGGGCGCATCGGTTCATCAGCAATCGTCCTGCTGAACAATATGCAATCATAACCGATCCGGCCCCTGTAGGACAGCCACCTCCCCACCCCCAGTTGCGGCTGGCGCTTCCCCGCCCTACATGATAACCGTTCGCAACAGCCGCCGCGATTGGTTCCGCCACCCATGCCCCATACCCGCCTGATCGAGCGCCTGGCGCCCGGCGAGATCGCGACCATCGCGGCGATTGACCGCGCCGGGCTCGATCCGTTGACGGCGCAGCGACTGCATGAACTGGGTTTTGACGAAGGCGTCGATGTCGAACTGCTGCACCGCGCGCCCTTTGGCGGTGATCCGCTGGCGGTGCGCGTCGGCAACATGACGGTGGCCTTGCGCAAATCCATGGCGCGGTTGATCGAAATCGATCGTCGCGGCGTGCGATGAACGCGCCGCTGGCCAATCCCGTCGTGGCGCTCGTTGGCAATCCCAATGCCGGCAAGACCTGTCTGTTCAATGCGCTGACCGGATCGCGCCAGAAGGTCGGCAATTATCCCGGCGTCACTGTCGAGCGCAAGGCCGGGCGCCTGCCGCTGCCCGATGGCCGCACCGCCGAACTGATCGACCTGCCCGGCACCTACAGCCTGACGCCGCGCAGTCCCGATGAAGCCGTTACCCGCGATGCCGTGCTGGGGCATCTGCGCGGCGAAAAACGCCTCGGTGCGATCATCGCCGTCGTCGATGCCACCAATTTGCGCAATCATCTGCGCTTCGTTCTCGAACTGCGCCGGCTTGGCCTGCCCATGATTGTCGCGCTCAACATGGTCGATCTGGCGGCGCGCGATGGCATGACGATCGATGCGGAGCGGCTGGCCTCGATCCTCGGCCTGCCGGTCATCGCCACGGTGGCGGTGCGGCGGCGCGGGCTGGATGATCTGGCCGCCAGCCTTGCCGCCACGCTGCGCGCCGAAACACCTATCATCGCCGCGGCACCCGAGGCCGATGTGAAGCTGTTGCAGCGCGAGGCGCGGGTGATCGCCGATACGGTGACGCTGACGCAAGGCGCCCGGCGGCGCTGGTCGCAGCGGCTTGATGGCCTGGCGCTGCATCCGGTGCTGGGGCCGATCCTGCTGGCGGCGCTGCTGTTCTGCATGTTCCAGGCGGTGTTCGCCTGGGCGGCGGCGCCGATGGCCTGGCTGGCCGGGCTGGTGACACAGGGTCAGGCGGCGCTGACCGCCACCATGGCCGACAGTGCGCTGCGCTCCATGCTGGTCGATGGCGTGCTGGGCGGGGTTGGCGCGGTGGTGGTGTTCCTGCCGCAGATCCTCATCCTGTTCTTCTTCATCCTGGTTCTGGAACAATCGGGTTACATGGTCCGCGCCGCCATCCTGATGGACCGGTTGATGGCGCGCGTCGGGCTCAATGGCCGGGCGTTCATTCCGCTGATTTCCTCGTTCGCCTGTGCCGTGCCCGGCATCATGGCGACGCGGACGATCGATTCGCCCAAGGACCGCCTGACCACTATCCTGATTGCGCCGCTGATGACCTGTTCGGCGCGGCTGCCGGTCTATGCCGTCATCATCGGCGCGTTCATTCCGGATCGCCCGGTGCTGGGGGTGCTTGGCCTGCAAGGGCTGGTGCTGTTCGGCCTGTATATTGTCGGCGTCATCGGCGCGCTGGTCGCCGCCTGGGCGCTGCGTCGCACCGTGACCAAGGGGCCGAGCCCGACCTTCCTGATGGAAATGCCGAAATATCAATGGCCGGCGCCGCGCGACATCGGCATCGGGCTGTATCAGCGCGCCAAGGCCTTTGTGGTGCGCGCCGGCGGCATCATTTTGCTCTCGACCATCGCGCTATGGGCGCTCGCCACCTGGCCGAAACCGCCCGCCGATTGGAGCCGGCCGCCGCTTGAATACAGCATTGCCGGTCGCATCGGCGCCGGGCTGGAGCCGATCTTCCGCCCCATCGGCTTCAACAAGGAGATCGCCCTGGCGCTGGTCCCCGGCATGGCGGCGCGCGAAGTCGCGGTATCGGCGCTGGGCACCGTCTATTCGCTGCAGGGCGTTGACAAGGACCATGCCGAGGGCCTGATCGCCAAGCTGCACGGCGCCTGGAGCCTGCCGACGGCGCTCGCCTTCCTCGCCTGGTTCGTCTTTGCGCCGCAGTGCATTTCGACACTGGCAGTGACGCGGCGCGAGACGGGCGGGTGGAAATGGCCGGCGTTCATGTTCGCCTATCTATTCGGCGCTGCCTATGTGGCGGCGGGAATTACATACTGGGCGGCGCGAGCGCTGTTATAGGCTCGATTGCATTTCGATTGGACCGTCATCCCGGGCTTGATCCGGGACCCAGTTTTTCTCGGCGGGCACGAGAAATTTCTTACGCCGCGCCAGCCCAGCCATCTGCAATGACGGCATTGATATCGTCGATCGACAGCGTTGGCTGCCCATCATCATGCAGACAGCCGGCAAGATCGAGAAGCCGGTTTTCGGACCGAACCCCGTGATAGTCGATCAATTCCCGCTGCAAATTGGCCGGGCCTTTGGCTGTGAAGGTTGGAGAGATCATCGGGCGCAAGGTATCGCATGGACGCCTTGCTGCCAATACAGCTCAGATTTGCTTGTGAAACCCACCCGCTGCCACCGGCGTTTCACCGGGGCAAGGAGACGTGCCATGCCCCGTGGTGACAAGACTGCCTATACCGACAAGCAGAAGCGCCAGGCAGCGCATATCGAGGAAAGTTACGAAGACCGCGGCGTCAAGCCCGCTGAAGCCGAAGCGCGGGCCTGGGCGACGGTGAACAAGCAGGATGGCGGGGAGAAGAAGTGCGGGAGCGGGCGGAAGAAGGCGCGCAGGTGAGCGGCTGTTTTGGGGTGGTTATCCGCCCTTCGCCCCTGCTGGATCGTCATAGCCAATCACCCTTGTTCGACCCTTCGAAAACATGAGCGGAAAACGGCCAACAGCAGCAATTATTTCGGCTATGTCGGCGTCAACTTCCAGCCATTCGATGGCGCGCAGTTCAGTGGGGCCGTACTCGATGGTATGCATGTAGGCATGACGACAACCAAGGCTTGATGGAAACCGCATGCGGCAAGGCTCAGGAACATCGATGAACTTTACCATCATCCAATTCAGATCGGGTCGCTGTGCCTCGACTAGTTCAAACAGCTTTCGCCACTTTGTATCGGACATAAAGGCAGCCGCAAAACGCCGCCGCGCCAAACGGCCTTGGGGCGTCGGATCGTGAATTGCCATGGCCGAAGATTGCATCTTCCGTCGAACGACTGCAACTGGTTCCCAAACGGACGTCCGCTAATGCGCATCCCCCCAACTCGGCCCCGAGCCGATCTCCACCCCGAGCGGCACTGACAGTTCGACCAAAGGCCGGTGCGCATTCGCCATCACCCCGCGGATCACCGGCGTTACCGCGTCCACATCGCCCGTTGGCACTTCGAACACCAGTTCATCGTGCACCTGGAGCAGCATCTTCGTCGCCCCCAGCCCAGCCGCCGCCAGGGCGCCCGGCATCTGCGCCATGGCGCGTTTGATGATATCCGCCGCCGTGCCCTGCACCCGCGCATTGACGGCGGCGCGTTCGGCGAACTGGCGCTCGCCCTGGTTCTTGGAAAAGATCAGCGGCACATGCGCCTTGCGGCCGAACAGCGTCGTCACAAAGCCCTTGTCCTTCGCCGCCGCAATGGTTTCGGCCATGTAGTTGCGGATGCCGGGGAAGCGGCTGAAATACAGGTCGATATAGCGCGCCGCCTCGCCGCGATCGATGCCGAGGCGCTGCGCCAGACCGAACGCCGAAATGCCATAGATAATCGAGAAATTGATGGTTTTCGCCCTGGCGCGGGTGTCACGGGTGACTTCGCCGAAGACTTCCTTGGCAGTCAGGGCGTGGACATCGCCGCCTTCGGCATAGACCGCCTTCAATTCGGGCACATCGGCGATATGGGCGACCAGCCGCAGCTCGATCTGGTTATAATCGGCCGCCATCAGCACATGGCCCGGCGCCGCCACGAACGCATGGCGGATGCGGCGGCCGAGTTCGGTGCGGATCGGGATGTTCTGGAGGTTGGGATCGTTAGAACTCAGCCGCCCTGTCGAGGCCACCGCCAGCGCATAATTGGTGTGGACGCGGTCGGTCACCGGGTTGATCTGCGCCTGCAGCGCGTCGGTGTAGGTGGATTTCAGCTTCGAATGTTGGCGCCAGTCCAGCACTTTCGTGGCGATTTCGGCGCCTTCACCGGCGAGGCGCTCCAGCTCCGTCACATCGGTCGTCCAGGCGCCGGTCTTCGAGGACTTCTTGCCGGATTTCAGCCCCATGCGCTCGAACAGCACTTCGCCCAATTGCTTGGGGCTGCCGATGCTGAACGGCCCGCCGGCAATTTCGTGGATTTCGCCCTCCAGCCGGGCGATTTCCACCTCATACGCCGCCGACAGGCCGGCGAGCGCGCTGCGATCGACGCGGATGCCCGCCAGTTCCATATCGGCGATGACCGGCAACACCGGGCGATCGACCTGTTCGTAAATGCTGGTGACCTGTTCGCGCCACAGCCGGTCGCGGAACAGGCGTTGCAGGCGCAGCGTCACATCGGCATCTTCCGCCGCATATTCGGTCGCCTTTTTCAGATCGACCTGGGCGAAATCATATTTGCCTTTCGCGCCGCCCGTGACATCCTTGAAGGCGATCGGGGTGTGGCCGAGGTGACGGGTGCTGAGGTCATCCATGCCATGGTTCCAGCGCCCGGCATCGAGAGCGTAGCTGAGCAGCATCGTGTCATCGAAGGGGCTGAGCACCGGGACGCCATGGCGGCGCAGCACGATCATGTCATATTTGATGTTCTGGCCGATTTTTAGCACGCCCGGATCTGCGAACACGGGGTTCAACCGGGCGATGACCTCGGCCAGCGCCAGTTGCGGCACCTTTTCCGCCAGCAGCCCTTCGCCCGACTGGTGGCCGATGGGGATATAGCAGGCCTTGCCCGGCTCGGTCGCCAGGCTGATCCCCAGCAGATCGGCGCGGCACTGGTCGAGCCCGGTGGTTTCGGTATCGACGGCGACACTGCCCAGCCGCAGCGCTTCCGCCACCCACCAATCGAGCCGGTCTAGCGTCGTCACGGTTTCATACGCCGCATGGTCGAACGCCACCGCCGCCGGGGCATCGGCGACCGCCAGCGGCGCGTGCGCCGCCTCCACCTCGCGCCCCAATTTGGCGAGCAGGGCGCGAAAGCCATGCTTCTGCAGGAATGCCGCCAGCGGGGCATGGGGCGGTTCACGCAGCGTCAGCGCTTCCAGGGGTTCGGCGAGCGGCAGATCATCCTTCAACCGCACCAGTTCGCGCGACAGCCGGGCGTCATCCACCGAGGCGGCGAGCGTTTCCTTCAGCTTGGGCTTCTTGATCGCGTCGATGTTGGCGATAACGCCTTCGACGCTGCCATATTGGACGATCAGTTCCGCCGCGGTCTTCGGCCCCACGCCGCGCACCCCCGGCACATTGTCGGCGGTGTCGCCCATTAGTGCCAGCACCTCGCCGACCTGTTCGGGGGGCACGCCGAATTTTTCGATCACCTCGGCGCGGTCGATGCGTTGGTTCTTCATCGTGTCGAGACAATCGATGCCCGGCTGCACCAACTGCATCAGGTCCTTGTCGGACGAAACGATGGTGACGTTGAAGCCGGCACGTTTCGCCGCCAGCGCATAGGACGCA
>JANYCM010000272.1 GCA_025360285.1 Sphingomonadales bacterium | reverse complement strand
GAACAATCCGGCGGCGTTGAAGAACGCCACGATAAGCCACAGCACCGAATGCACCGGGTTTTTGGCGCTGATCACCATCACGGCGGCGAACAGCAGCACGATGGCGAACAGGTAAAACGAGAAAATGGCGGTGGTCATAGGATTAGGCTCACGGCGAAGAACCCCCACCCCGACCCTTCCCACTCTCCGCTTCGCGGGGGGGGAGGGAGCAGTGTGTTCTTCTCCCTCCCCCCCCGGCGAAGCCGAAGAGTGGGGAGGGTCGGGGTGGGGGAAACGCACAATTTCACCGCCACGGCGCATCAGCCGCAAGGTTCGCCGCGATGCTGCGTTCCCATTTGTCACCATTGGCGAGCAATTTCGCCTTGTCGTAGAGCAATTCTTCGCGCGTTTCGGTCGAAAATTCAAAATTCGCCGTCTCGACAATCGCATCGACCGGGCAAGCCTCCTGGCACAGGCCGCAATAAATGCATTTGGTCATGTCGATGTCGTACCGCGTCGTGCGACGCGAACCGTCGTCGCGCGGCTCCGCCTCGATGGTGATCGCCAGCGCCGGGCACACCGCCTCGCACAGCTTGCAGGCAATGCAGCGTTCCTCGCCATTGGGATAACGCCGCAGCGCATGCTCACCGCGGAAACGCGGGCTCAGCGGGCCCTTTTCATAGGGGTAGTTGAGCGTCACCTTGGGCCGGAAGAAATATTTGAGCGTCAGCCCCAGCGCCCCGATGAATTCGAGCAGCAGCAGCGATTTGGCGGCGCGGAAAATGGCGGTCACGAAACAACACTCCCCGGCACGGCGGCAAACTTGTCCGTAAAGAACATCAGCCAGCCCGACACAACCACAACCCAGGCCAGCGACAGCGGCAAAAACACCTTCCACCCAAGCCGCATCAGCTGGTCATAGCGGTAGCGCGGCACCGCGGCCTTCACCCAGGCGAAGCAGAAGAAGATGAACGCCATCTTCGCGAGCATCCAGACAAAGCCCGGAATCACATAAAGCGGCGCCCAATCGATCGGCGGCAACCAGCCGCCCAGAAACAGCACCGGGATCAGCGCGCACATGAACAAAATATTCGCGTATTCGCCCAGAAAAAACAGCGCGAAGGACATCGACGAATATTCGACCTGATAGCCCGCGACCAGTTCCGATTCCGCCTCCGGCAAATCGAACGGCGGCCGGTTGGTTTCGGCCAGCGCTGTTATGAAGAACATGATGCCCATCGGAAACAGCAAGGGATTGAAGATGTTGCCGTTCAAAACCCCCAGCACATTGCCCTTCTGCGCCATCACGATCGCCGACAGGTTGAGGCTTTGCGCATAGAGCATCACCGCCACCAGGATGAAGCCCATCGAGACTTCATAAGACACCATCTGCGCCGCCGGGCGCAGGCCGCCGAGGAACGGATATTTGGAATTGGACGCCCAGCCCGACATGATGATGCCGTAAACGCCCATCGAGGAAATCGCGAAAATATAGAGCAGCCCGACGTTGAGATCGGCCAGCACCAGCCCGGCATCAAAGGGCATCACCGCCCAGATCGCCAGCGCCAGCACGAAACTGATCATCGGTGCCATGATGAACACCGCCGTGCTCGCCCCCGATGGCACGATGGTTTCTTTCAGGAACAGCTTCGCCGCATCGGCAAAGGTCTGCAACAGCCCGAACGGCCCGACGACATTGGGCCCGCGCCGCATCTGCATCGCCGCCCAGATTTTCCGGTCGGCATAAACCGCCATGGCAACCCCGACCATCACCGGCAGCACGATGGCGAGGATCAGCACTGTGGTGGCGATAAACCAGCCGGCACCGTCGCCGAACCAGGATTGGAAGTGGCCAGTAAAGGTCATTCCGCCGCCTCGCGCAGCGGGGCGAGAATCTGTTCAACGCATTCTGCCATCGTCGCACTGGCGCGAGCGATCGGGTTGGTGAGATAATAATTGTCGATGGCCAGCGCCAGCGGTCCGCTCACCGGCGTCACGGCACCCGCCGCTGAAAGCGTCGCCGGCGGCATGGCGCCCCCGCCCAGATGCGGCCATTCCGCCGCGATCCGCGCCCGCAGCGCCGGCAGATCATCATAGGCCAAAGGCGTGCCGAGCACCGCCGACAGCGCCCGAAAAATCGTCCAATCCTCGCGTGCCTCGCCCGGCGGGAACACGGCGCGCAGCGCCCGCTGCACCCGGCCTTCCAAATTCACATAAGTACCGGGCTTTTCCGCATAGGCCGCCGCCGGCAGGATGACATCGGCATGGCGCACACCGCGATCGCCGTGCGTGCCGATATAAATGGTGAAGGCCCCTGCCCCCGCATCAACCTCATCGGCGCCGAGCAGGAACAGCGCTTTCGCATCGGCCAGCGCCGCCACCCCGCCCTCAACCGCCAGCCCGAGATCAAGCGCCCCGACCCGCGCCGCTGCCGTATGCAGCAGGTTCCAGCCGTTCCAGCCGTCACGCACGACCGCATATTTGTCCGCCAGCGCCCGCGCCGCTTCATACAGGCCAGGCGTCCGCAGCGCCCCCATCCCGACAATCACCGCCGGCCGCTCGGCCTTGGCCAGCGCCTCGGCCACTGCCGCCGGCAGCGCGCCGAGCAGCGCCGCATCATCGCCCAGCCAGGTCACCGGATAGGTCAGGTCCACCGCCGGCCCGATGCCGAACACCTGCGATTGCCGCCGCGCCGCTTTCTTGCGCAGCCGCACATTGAGCAGCGGCGCTTCCCGGCGCGGATCGGCGCCGATCAGCAGCACCACATCGGCGCTTTCAATCCCCGCCAGCCCGGCATTGAACAGATAATCACCGCGCGCCGCCGTATTGAACAGCGCGCCATCCTGCCGGCTCTCGATCCGCTGCGACCCCAGGGTCGCCAGCAGATCGCGAAACGCCACCATGTCTTCGACCGCCGCCAGATCGCCGACAATGCCGGCAATCGCCTCACCCGGCAAACCGGCCAGCCCGGCCTTGATCGCGGCAAACGCCTCGGCCCAGCTCGCCGCCTTCAGCTTGCCGCCCACCCGCACATAAGGCCGGTCGAGCCGCCGCGCCGCCAGGCCGTCATTGGCAAAACGGCCCTTGTCGGACAGCCATTCCTCGTTGACGTCATCATTGATCCGCGGCGTGATGCGCAGCACGGCAGGCCCGCGCGAACCGATGACGATGTTGGACCCGAGCGCATCCATCACATCGATACTGTCAGTCTTTTTCAGCTCCCAGGGCCGCGCCTGAAAGGCATAGGGTTTGCTGGTCAACGCGCCGACCGGGCACAGATCGATGATATTCCCCGAAACCTCGCTGGTGACGGCCTTTTCCAGATACGACGTGATCTGCATATTCTCGCCGCGCCCGACCGCGCCGATTTCCTCCACCCCCGCCACTTCCTCGGCAAAGCGCACGCAGCGGGTGCAATGGATGCAGCGGGTCATGATCGTCTTGACCAGCGGCCCCATGAACTTCTCGGTGACGGCGCGCTTGTTCTCCTGATAGCGCGTGAAGCCCTTGCCATAGGCCAGGCTCTGGTCCTGCAAATCGCATTCGCCGCCCTGGTCACAGATCGGGCAATCGAGCGGATGGTTGATGAGCAAGAACTCCATCACTCCCTCGCGGGCCTTTTTCACCATTGGCGTCGTTGTAAAGATCGCCTGGCCATCGGCGGCGGGCAGCGCGCACGATGCCTGGGGCTTGGGCGGGCCGGGCTTCACCTCGACAAGGCACATGCGGCAATTGCCGGCGATGCTCAGCCGTTCATGATAGCAGAAGCGCGGCACCTCGACGCCGGCCGCCTCGCACGCCTGGAGCACGGTGGCGCCGGCGGGCACTTCGACGTCCATGCCATCAACGGTCAGCTTGGGCATCGCTCAGCGGCCTCCCCGGCGGGAGACATGGCGGCAATCCGCAAGATGGGCGCAATGGCGGCTCGCCATGGTTCAATCCAACCGGGTCAGGCGGGCCGAATCCCGCGCTGCGGCGGCTATAGCGAGCGCGGTGCAGCATGGGAAGGCAATGCGGCGCCGCGCCTTCGCTCTTGCACAAAAACCGGCACGCGCCGCATAGCGGCACTAGGCCGTGAACTCATAAATGGCTAGGGTCGTGACGATGTGGATTTTGTTGTCTGGCAAGGAGTTAGGAGGGCGCGATGCGGCGCATCGCAACCGACGACGCGACGCCGCCAGGCGGCAAAAGACACGTCGCCGCTGCGCG
>JANYCM010000249.1 GCA_025360285.1 Sphingomonadales bacterium | reverse complement strand
CGGCGCTGTTGGCCTGATCAGGCGTGATGCCGACACGCGCCGCCATGGCGGCAATCGCATCGGCGCCGCCCATGCGGCCGATCATGTCCATCAATTCCTGCGGCATGGTCAAAATTCCCCGTTGAAGCCGGCGATAATAGCGCGTGATCGTGACTCCTGCGAGTCATGCGATCGACACAGGCGGATAAATTGCCGACGCCATGGACCTTGGCCGGCGAATAGGGAAAGATGGCGGTAATGTTTGCCCTGCTCACCACCCGCCGCTTCGGGCCCTTGTTCGTCACCCAGTTTCTGGGGGCATTCAACGACAATCTGTTCAAGACGGCGTTCATTTTTCTGGTGGCGTTTCACCTGCGCGCCGGTGATCCGGTGGGGACGGCCACGCTGGCGACGGCGGCGGCCGGCATTTTCACTTTGCCCTTCCTGCTGTTTTCCGGGCTTTCGGGTGAAATTTCCGATGCACGCGACAAGGCGATGATCGCCCGTGGGGTGAAGATTGCCGAAATTGGTTTCATGGCGCTGGGCACGGCGGCGCTGCTGCTCCAGTCGGAAGGCCTGTGCCTGGCGGTGATTTTCCTGATGGGCACGCATTCCACCGTCTTTGGCCCGGTCAAATATGCCATCCTGCCGCAGCATCTGCGCGAAGATGAGCTGTTGCTCGGCACCGGGCTGGTCGAAGGCGCGACTTTTGTGGCGATCCTGCTCGGCCAGATCGCCGGGGGGTTGTTGCCGGCGGGGCTGGCCGGGCCGATTGCCCTTGCGGTGGCCGTCGCGGGCTGGCTGGCATCGCGCTTCATCCCGGCGGCGCCGCCGGCCAGCGCCGTGCCGATCGACTGGAACCCGCTGACTGCCTCGCGCCGGGCGCTGGGGGAGGCGTTCGGCAACCGCAAACTGCGCATCGCGACCGTCTGCATCAGCTGGTTCTGGGCGCTGGGGGCCATTTATACCTCCCAGTTCGTGCCGCTGGCGAAGAATGATCTGGGCGGTAGCGAAGGGGTGGCGACCCTGTTTCTCGCGGCGTTCTCGATCGGGGTTGCGGCGGGGTCGGCGATGGTCAGCCGGTTGTTGCGCGGCCATATTTCGACGCGGCTGTCGCCCTGGGCTGGGTTGGTGATGGCGGCGGCGGGGATTGACCTGCTGTTTTCCGAACGGGCGCTGCATGGGGCGGCCGGTGATATTGCCATGTTCCTGGGGGACCCGCGTGGCTGGCGGGTGCTGGCGGATTTGCTGGTGCTGGCTATTGCCGGCGGGATTTTTTCGGTACCGCTGTATGGCGTGCTGCAAACCGCCACCAACCCGGCGGGCCGGGCGCGTGCCATTGCCGCCAATAATATCGTCAATGCGGCGTTTCAGGTCGGCGGGGTGCTGGCCATCGGCGCCGCGATCAGCCGCGGGGCGAGTGTGCCGGCGGTGCTGTTGGCGGCCGGGTTGACGGTGGTGTTGTTGATTCCCCTGTTGCGGCGTCTGCCGCGCTGACAGCTATGCGGCGTCTGCTGCGCTGACGCTGGCCAAGCGGCAACTCAGCCCTTAAACGCGCGTTGTTCGGGCTGTAGCGGTCCCGGTATCGGAGTATTATGTCGAAAGTCGCGCTTATCACCGGGGTTACCGGGCAGGACGGGGCGTATTTGTCCGAACTGCTGCTCGGCAAGGGCTATGTCGTCCATGGCGTCAAGCGGCGGTCATCGTCGTTCAATACCGGACGCATCGATCATTTGTACAAGGACCCGCATGAGGGCCACACCAATTTCCGGCTGCACCATGGCGATCTGACCGATGCCACCAACCTCATCCGGCTGGTCCAGGAAACCCGGCCCGACGAGATCTATAATCTGGCGGCGCAAAGCCATGTCGCGGTCAGTTTCGAAACCCCCGAATATACCGCCAATGCCGATGGCCTGGGGACGCTGCGCCTGCTGGAGGCGATCCGCATCCTGAAGCTTGAGGAAAAGACGCGCTTTTACCAGGCCTCGACATCGGAACTCTATGGCCTGGTGCAGGAAGTGCCGCAGCGCGAAACGACGCCGTTTTACCCGCGATCACCCTATGCCGCGGCCAAGCTATATGCCTATTGGATCACGGTAAACTACCGTGAGGCCTATGGCATCCATGCCTCGAACGGCATCCTGTTCAACCATGAAAGCCCGCTGCGCGGCGAGACCTTTGTGACGCGCAAGATCACCCGCGCCGTCGCCGCCATCGAATGCGGGGCGCAGACGAAATTGTTCCTGGGCAATCTGGATGCCAAGCGCGACTGGGGCCATGCGCGCGATTATGTCGAGGGCATGTGGCGCATCGTCCAGCACGACACGGCCGAGGATTGGGTGCTGGCGACGGGCACCACGACCAGTGTGCGGCGCTTTGTCGAACTGGCCTTTGCCGAGGTCGGCCGCCAGCTTGATTGGTCGGGCGAGGGCGTTGACGAAGTCGGCCGCTGCCGGGCAAGTGGCGATGTGCTTGTGGCGATTGATCCGCGCTATTTCCGTCCCACCGAAGTCGATCTGCTGCTGGGCGACCCCGGCAAGGCCAAGCAGAAGCTGGGCTGGGAGCACAGCTCGACGATGGAGGATCTTGTCCGCGAAATGGTCAAATTTGATCTGGCCGAGGCGCGGCGGCTGGCGGCGCAGGGTTGATGTTCGCTCTGGCGGGCAAGAAAATCTGGGTCGCCGGCCATCGCGGCATGGTCGGCGCGGCGCTGGTGCGGCGGCTGGCGCGGGATGGCCACCGTGTGCTGACGGCGGGGCGCGAGACGCTCGATCTGATGCGCCAGGCCGAGGTTGAGGCGTTTGTCGCGGCGCAGCGCCCGGAAGTTGTGGTGATCGCGGCGGCGCGGGTTGGCGGCATCGCGGCGAATGCGGCGCGGCCGGTGGACTTCCTCCACGACAATCTGTTGATCGAGGCTAATATCATGCGCGCGGCGGCCGATGCCGGGGTCGCCAAGCTGTTGTTCCTCGGGTCTTCCTGCATCTATCCGCGCGAGGCACCGCAGCCGATAGTCGAGGACGCGCTGCTGACCGGGCCGCTGGAGGCCACCAACCAATGGTATGCCATTGCCAAGATCGCCGGGATCAAGCTGGCGGAGGCCTATCGCCGGCAATATGGCCTGGATTTCATCAGCGCCATGCCGACCAATCTTTATGGTCCGGGCGATAATTATGATCTGGAATCGAGTCATGTCATCCCGGCGCTGCTGAGAAAGGCGATCGAGGCGCGCGATAGCGGTGCGGCGACGATGACGGTATGGGGCAGCGGCACGCCGCTGCGGGAGTTCATGCATGTCGATGATCTGGCTGATGCGCTGGTCTTCCTGCTCGAACATTATAGCGCCGATGCCCATATCAATGTCGGCACCGGGCAGGAGGTGACGATTGCCGCGGTGGCGCAGACCATCGCCGATACGGTGGGTTTCAAGGGCGATCTGCTGTTCGATCGCAGCCGGCCTGACGGCACACCGCGCAAGCTGATGGATTCGCAGCGCCTGCTGGCGATGGGTTGGGCGCCGCGGATCAGCCTGCGCGCCGGTTTGGCCGATGCTTATGCGCATTTCATCGAAAGCGACCGCGCGCGCTTCGCCGCCTTGTGAAAATCAGCGTCATCACCGTTGCCTATAAGGCCGCGGCGACGATCGGCGACACTTGTGCGTCGGTGGCGGCGCAAACCGGGGTCGATGTCGAACATATCATCATCGATGGGGGTTCAGGTGATGGCACCGCCGCGATCGTCGCGGCCCAGGCCCGGCCCGGCCATGTCTTTGTATCGGAACCCGACAAGGGGCTGTACGATGCGATGAACAAGGGCGCCGCGCTGGCGACGGGCGACCTTGTGGGTTTCCTCAACGCCGATGATTTCTTCTGCCGCACCGATGCGCTGGCGCTGGTGGCGGCGGCGGCGCGGGCGGCCCCTGATGCCGCGGCGGTGTCCGGCGGGGTCGCCATCGTGCGCAGCGATGATGTGACCCGGCTGACCCGGGCTTACCCGCCGACACCCTTTGCCCCCTGGATGCTGCGGCTGGCGCATATGCCGCCGCATCCGGGCTTTTACTCGCGGCGGGCGGCACTGGCTCAGGTCGGCGGTTTTGACCCGGCCATCCGCATCGGCGCCGATTTTGACTGGATGGTGCGGTTTTTCGTGGGGGCCGGCCTTACCGCCCGGCCGATTCCCGAAACGTTGGTGACGCTGCGCGATGGCGGCCTGTCCAATCAGGGCCTCGCCAGCCGCCGCCAGATCAATTGCGAGGCGCTGGCGACCTTGCGGCGGCACCGCCTGCTGGCGCTGGCGCCGCTCGTATGGGCGAAATATCCGGTCAAGGCGCTGCAATATGTCATGCCGGCGCGCGGCTGGCCGGCGCCGGCGGCGGCACGCTGGCCAAAAAAGGGAATTGCCGGCGCCGGGCGGGCATGACAGTGCAGCCGCGTGCCGGCAGCAGACCGGGCGGGAGCAATATCATGCGGGCGATCACGCATTTCATCGATGGCGCGGCGAAGGCGGGCACGTCGGGGCGCTTCACCGATGTCTTTGATCCCAACAATGGCCAGGTTCAGGCCCAGGTGGCGCTGGCGTCAGTGGCGGAAATGGACGCCGCCATCGCCGGGGCGGTGGCGGCCCAGCGCGGTTGGGCCGCGACCAATCCGCAGCGCCGGGCGCGGGTGCTGTTTGATTTCAAGCGGCTGGTCGAACGTGATCTGGGCGTGCTGGCCGAGTTGCTTTCCTCCGAACATGGCAAGGTCATCGCCGACAGCCGCGGCGACATCCAGCGCGGGCTGGAGGTCATCGAATTCGCCTGTGGCATCCCGCATCTGCTGAAGGGCGATTACACGCTGGGCGCCGGACCGGGCATCGATGTCTATTCGATGCGGCTGCCGTTGGGGGTGGTGGCCGGCATCACGCCGTTCAATTTCCCGGCCATGATACCGATGTGGATGTTCGGCGTCGCCATCGCCTGTGGCAATGCCTTCATCCTGAAACCGTCGGAGCGTGATCCGTCGGTGCCGGTGCGTTTCGGTGAACTGATGATCGAGGCGGGGCTGCCGCCGGGCATTTTGCAGGTCGTCCATGGCGACAAGGTTGCCGTGGATGCCATTCTCGATCATCCGGATATCAAGGCGGTGAGCTTTGTCGGCTCGTCCGATATCGCGCATTATGTTTATTCGCGCGGCACCGCCAATGCCAAACGGGTGCAGGCGATGGGCGGCGCCAAGAACCATGCCGTGGTGCTGCCCGATGCCGATATGGACCAGACGGTGGCCGATCTGGTCGGCGCGGCCTTTGGTTCGGCGGGGGAACGCTGCATGGCACTGCCGGTGGTGGTGCCGGTGGGTGACAAGACGGCGAACATCGTGCGCGAGGCGCTGTTGCCGGAAATTGCCAGATTGCGGCTGGGCGTTTGCACCGACAAGGACGCGCATTATGGCCCGGTGGTCAGCGCGGCGCACAAGGCCCGCATCGAAAACTATATCCAGATGGGGGTCGATGAAGGCGCCGAGCTGGTCGTCGATGGCCGGGGCTTTTCGCTGCAAGGCCATGAAGGCGGCTTTTTCGTCGGGCCGACCTTTTTCGATCATGTCCAGCCGACCGCGCAAAGCTATCGCGAGGAAATCTTCGGCCCCGTCTTGCAGATGGTTCGTGCCGACAGCTTTGAAGCGGCGCTCGCCCTGCCCAGCAACCATCAATATGGCAATGGCGTCGCCATCTTCACCCGCAACGGCCCGGCGGCGCGCGAATTTGCGGCGAGTGTCGATGTCGGCATGGTTGGTATCAACGTGCCGATCCCGGTGCCCGTCGCCTATCACACCTTCGGCGGCTGGAAGCGTTCGGCGTTCGGCGATTCCAACGTCCATGGCCCGGAAGGTGTGCGCTTTTACACCAAGATCAAGACGGTGACACAGCGCTGGCCCAGCCTCAATGCCGGCGGCGGCGTCATCGACAGCAGCTTCGTCATTCCGACGATGAAGTGACCCGGAAGGATCGACGCATGTCCCGCATCGCTTTTATCGGCCTTGGCAATATGGGCGGCGGCATGGCGGCCAATCTGGTGAGGGTGGGCCATCAGGTCGCCGCCTTTGACCTGTCGGCGGCGGCGCTTGATCGGGCGGCGGCGGCGGGATGCATACCGGCGGCTTCGGCGGCCGCCGCAGCGGCCGGGGTCGATGCCATTATCACCATGTTGCCGGCCGGGGAGCATGTGCGCAGCGTTTATGCCGAGGCGGTATTTCCCGCCGCCACCCCTGACACCCTGCTGCTTGATTGTTCGACCATCGATGTCGAAAGCGCCCGGGCGGTCAATGCCCACGCGGCGGCGGCCGGCTTTGCCATGGTTGACGCGCCGGTTTCGGGCGGTATCGCCGCCGCCGATGCCGGCACTTTGACTTTCATGGTCGGCGGCGCGGCCGACGCCTTTGCCCGCGCCGAACCGGTGTTGCAGGCCATGGGCAAGACCATTGTCCATGCCGGGGGCGCCGGCGCCGGCCAGGCCGCCAAGATCTGCAACAACATGCTGCTTGGCGCCTCGATGGTCGCCACTGCCGAAGCCTTTGTGCTCGCCGGCAAGCTGGGGCTGGACCCGCAGACCTTCTTTGACATCAGTTCCAAGGCCAGCGGGCAATGCTGGTCGATGACCAGCTATTGCCCGGTGCCTGGCCCGGTGCCGACGGCGCCGTCGAACCGCGACTATGCCGGAGGGTTTGCCGCGGCGTTGATGCTGAAGGATCTGAAGCTGGCCATGGCCGCCGCCAGCGCTGCCGGGGCGCCGGTACCGATGGGGGCGCAGGCCGAAACCTTGTATCAGGCCTTTGCCGGGCTGGGCGGGGCCGGCCTGGATTTTTCGGCGATCATCAAATTGCTCGATGGCAGTTGGCGGGCGCCGGCATAGGGTCAGGCGGTTTCCGGCGATACCGGGCGCTGCCAGCGGACGAGAAGCAGTGCCGCCGCGACGAGCACCGCCCCGGCGATTTCCGGGGTTCCCGGTATTTCGCCAAAGCGCAGCGCGCCGAGGGCCGCGCTGATCGCCGGCTGGATCAGCAGGGCTAGGCCGACGACGATGGGCCGGAGATGGCCGACGGCATAAACGATCAGACCCTGGCCAAAGACCTGGCTGCCCAGCGCCAATATCAGCAGCGGTGTCCAGTTTTCCGGCCAGAAATTGCTCGGTGCCGCCAGTGCCATCGGCAGCAGCGCCGCGGCACCGAAGCCCGATGCCATCACCAGCAACGGCAGGGCGGCAACCTGGCCGCGCAGCCGGTCCACCACGAGCAGATAGGCCGTGTAAAAAAGCGCTGCGACCAGGCACAGCAGATCACCGGCCAGATGGCGCGGCGACAGTTCGGCGCTGCGCCCGACGAGCAGCGCCATGCCGCCGGCCGCACAGGCCAGTGCCAGCAGCGCCGGCGGTGACGGCCGTTGCCGCAGCACGACAAAGCCATAAAGCGGCAACAGGAAGGTCGCGGCATTGGCCAGCAAGGTTGCATTGGCCAGCGTCGTGCGCATGATGCCCAAATGCCAGACGGCCAGATCGAGCGCGAAGAACAGCCCGGCCAGCGCCCCCAGGACCAACCCGCGCCGGCCGCCGATCTGCATGCCGGCCGCGGGTGAGGCCGCGAACAGGCGGGCGAGCAGCAGCAGCGGCAGTGTCGCCAGCGCCAGCCGCCAGAAGCCGGTGGCGATGGGGCCGGTATCGGCGAGGCGCACCAGCCAGGGGCCAAAGGCCAACGCGGCGCTGCCGATCAGCATGGCCGGGAAGGCATAACGCGCGTTTTTGGGGCTCATCGCGGCGGCATAGGGTTTCAGGCGGCAAGGCGAAAGCATCGACGACGCTTTTGTCGAAAATATACAATACCGCTTTCTGGCGCCGGCCTATCCAATGCTTGCGACCCGAAAGGAGCGTTGTTCTGGCAAACCCGCCCTTGCAACGCATCCTCACTTTTTGGCCCGGCGTCTGACCACGCCGGGCCATTTTTTGTAAGCGTAGCGGTGTTGCGTGGCGTAATCATCGACTTGCCTCGCCCGCCGGCGACTATTAAACCCTTGTCATCGGCCGGGAGCAGGGGGCGGGTTGCGTGATCAGTATCCGCTATTTCCCGCCTGATCCGGCCCTGCGGCCTTATCTGTCCTCCTATTACTGGTTCGAATCGAACCTGCCGGCGTTCAGTGATCTGATGCGCGCCGAATTGCCGCAAATCCGGCTGGTGACGC
>JANYCM010000161.1 GCA_025360285.1 Sphingomonadales bacterium | reverse complement strand
CGCCATCATCGCGCCGGTCAGGCCGTCATAACCGGTCGCGGCGATAATGATATCGAGCGGAATTTCGCGCTGGCTGGTGCGGATGCCGGCCGCAACAATTTCCTCGATCGGTTCGTTGATGCAATCGACAAGCAGCACATTGTCGCGATTGAAGGTCTCGTAATAATTGCTGTCGAGGCAGGGCCGCCGCGTGAAGATCGGATAGCCGCGCGGCGTCAGCACCTCGGCGGTATGCGGGTCCGTGACGACTTCCTTGATCTTGGCCCGAACGAAGGCGGCCACGACATCATTGGTCTGCTGGTCATAGAGCAGATCGGAAAACAGGCCGAAAATCGCCTGGCCGCCTTCGCGCCAGCCGTCCTCGAGCAATTTCTGGGCCTCTTCCGCCGTCACGCTGAACATCGGCCGCGTCGAAACCGGCCGCACGCCGCCGGTGTGGGTGCTGCGCGCGATGGTGCGCAGACGTGGGTAATGCGCCTTCACCTGCGCCATATAGTCGGGCGTGAGCTTGCTGTTGCGCATCGGGATGGTGAAGCTGGGCGTGCGCTGAAACACCGTCAGATGTTCCGCCTGTTCGGCAACAACCGGCACCGCCTGGATGCCGGTAGATCCCGTACCGATGATGCCGACGCGCTTGCCGGTGAAATCGACGGGGTGATGCGGCCAGCGGCCCGAGAGGTAAATGTCGCCGCGAAAGGCGTCCCGACCGGGAATATCGATGCCCTTGGGGATCGAAAGCGGCCCGGTCGCCATGATGCAATAAGTGGCTTCGTAAATCTGGCCCGTGTCGGTTTCGATCACCCACAGCTGGCGGGCATCGTCAAACGCGATCGCCAAGGCCCTTGTGCAGAACGTTGTATCGCGGCGCAGATCAAGCTTGTCGGCAACAAAGCGCGCGTAGGCGAAGATTTCCGGCTGGGCGGCGAATTTTTCGCTCCAGGTCCATTCCTGCTGGATTTCGTCGAGGAAGGAATAACTGTAATCGATGCTCATCACGTCGCAGCGCGCGCCGGGGTAGCGGTTCCAGTACCAGGTGCCGCCGACATCGTCCCCGGCTTCGATGGCATGAACGTCAAGCCCGGCTTCCCGCGCCCGGTAGAGCATGGTCATGCCGCCAAAACCCATACCGATGATCAGCGCATCGAGGCGGCGACGCGACGGCTCCGGATGCCCATCGTTGCCCGTCGCCACTTCTGCCATTGTCACTCTCCCCGCAGCCCGACACGGGCCTGATTTGCTTCAGGAGCTAAGCGTTGCCGTGACGGCGGGCCACCACACCCCGGCGCGGCGGCCAAACATTGCATCCTTGCATTTTCATAACCGCCAGCGGCCAAAACCGAGCCGGACTGCTGCTGTCCGCCCCGCGCCCTATTGCCGTCTTGTGGCTTGCGCCATGTGCAGGCTGGCACCGCGATCAACGAGGATGGTTTCACCCGTCACCTGGCCGCTCCCCGGCCCGGCGAGCCATGCCGCCGTTGCGGCGATATCGGCGCGCGCCGCCGCCCTATCCCAGGACTCGCCGGGCCGGCCGGTAGCGACGCTGTTGACCCTGATGCCGAGCGGCGCCAGTTCCAGCGCCATTGACCGTGCCATGGCGATGCAGGCGGCCGCCGTTGCCGCGACATGTACCCCGCCCCAGCCACCAAGATAGGATTTCGGCACGATCAGCACGATAGCACTGCCGGCGGCCAGGCGCGGCACGGCGGCCTGCACCGCCTCGACAAGGGTGTATAGCTGGCTGTCGAGCGCCGCCCGGAAATCGCTCTCGGTGACGGCGCTGAAGCGAATATCGCCCGGCGATATGGTCAGGTTGATGATCAGAACCGTCAAGGGCGCGTCGGCGGGGACGGCCATCATGTCATCGGCCACCGCCAGACCGTCGGCCTGCAAGCGGCCGACAATCTCCGCCCCAAAGGCGCGCGCCGCGCCAATGACCAGCGCGTGCGCCCGGCCCGGTGGCGGCAGATCGGCCATCATAACGGCGCTATCCCCAAATTCTTGCCGCCATCGACCAGCAGCACCTGGCCGTTGACGAACGCCGCCGCCGGCGAGGCGAGAAAGGCGATGACATCGGCGAGTTCCTGCGGCGACGCCGCATGGCCGCGCGGCTCCCGCCGCGCCAGCTTGCGCCGCATATCGTCATCAAAGCTCGCCATCATGCGGGTTTCGACCATGCCGGGGGCGACGCAATTGACGTTGATGCCGTCCCAGCGCAATTCCACCGCCATGGCGCGGGTCAGGCCGACGACCCCGGCCTTGCTGGCCACATAATGCGCCGCGCCAGCGCCGCCGAGATAGCCGCGCGAGGCGATATTGACGATGCGCCCGCCCGCCGGCATCCGCGCCAGCACCGCTTGCGACATGGTGAAGGTGCCGATGAGGTTGACCTCCAGCATCAGGCGCAGCGCCGCGGGCGCGAGATCGAGCAGTGCCACCATGTCCGAGGCGATCGCGGCATTGTTGACCAGCACATGCACCGTGCCGAGCGCGGTGACCATCGCCTCTGCCGCCGGCCGGTCGCGCACATCGAGCTGGTGGGCCGCCGCATCAAAGCCAGCGGCGCGGATGTCCGCCGCGGTCGATTCGGCGACATCGCCATCAAGATCGACGACGATGACGCGATAGCCATCCGCGGCCAGCCGCTCGGCCGTCGCCCGGCCGATGCCGCGCCCGGCCCCGGTCACGATGGCGGTTTCGGGTGGGGCCGTTGTCATGAGGACCAGAGAGCGCGTCGCGACATAGCGGCTGCATAGGGCGCTGCGCGCGACATGCGCCAAGTAGCGGCGAGAAAGCCGCGATTATTCGAAACGCAATTGCGAGCCGATCGCCGGCGCGCCGCCAATTTGGCAAGAATGCAATAGCGCGAACCGCTTTCCCCCGTCGATTGCACCCGCCGGACCGTTGCTGTTTGTGCGGCCAATAACAAAAAGGGGGAGGAAAACATGAACAACAACATCACTCGTCTTGTCGCCAAGGGCCTGTTGGCCCAGGCGGGCTCCAGACATTTCGCCATGGCGTTGATCGCGGCGACCGCGCTCACCGCGCCGTCTTTGGCGCAGGCTGCGACCGCCGAGGCGGCGGCCACCGCTGCGCCAGCCGAAGATGCGCTGCCGGAAATCATCGTCACCGCCCAGAAGCGGTCGGAAAATCTGCAAAAGGTGCCGGTGTCGGTCGTCGCCGTCACTGCCGAGGATGCGCTGATCCGCGGCCTGACCAGCACGCAGAGCCTGACGGCGGCGGTGCCGGGCCTGGTGATCAACAGCCCGGCCAATGTCGGCAATCCCTATCTGCGCGGCGTCGGATCGAACCTGTTCGATCCCAGCGCCGAACAGGGCGTCGCCATGTATATCGACGGCGTTTATATTTCGGCGCCGCAGACCAATATCTTCAACTTCAACAATATCGCCCAGGTGGAAGTGCTGCGCGGGCCGCAAGGCACGCTGTTCGGCCGCAACGCCACCGGCGGTGTCATCCAGATCACCACGCGCAAGCCATCATCGACACCCAGCGCCGATTTCAGCCTGGGCTATGGCAAATATGACTGGGTGACGGCGTCGGCCTATGTAACCGGCGGGCTCGCCAAGAACCTGAGCGCCGATTTTGCCGCGCTTTACGAAAATCAGGGGACGGGTTTCGGCCGCAACCTGACGCTCAACCGCACCCAGGGCCAGCAGGCGGTGGGCAATTACAGCCTGCGCAGCAAGATCCTGTTCACGCCGTCGGACGATACGACGATCACCCTGGCGGGCGATTTTTCGCATACCGTGAGCACCAACGCCTATCAGAAGCCGCGGGGCGTCATCTCGCCGATCGACGGCACGAGCACCTATCCCGGTGCTTTCAACAGCACCAATGACCATTACAACCGTGACCAGGTGGAAACCGGCGGCGTGTCACTGCGGCTGGACCAGCAGATTGGTTCACTCACCCTGATGAACCTGGTGTCGTACCGCAAGACCAAGGTCAAATATGATCTGGACAATGACGTCACCAACCTTGCTGTCGTCAACGTGCAGCTTGATCCGAGTGCGCATAACATATCCGAAGAAATTCAGCTGTCCGGCCCCAACAGCGGAAAGTTCAAATGGATCATCGGCGGATATTATTTCAACGCGGTCGGCGCCTATGACAATGTGTTCTTTTACCTGCCCAGCGGGTCTGCCATCAACATCCCTTACAATGATCAGCAGCACGCGATTTCCTATGCCGCCTTTGGCCAGGCAACCTATGAGATCGCGCCCGGCACAGAGCTGACCGGCGGCCTGCGCTACACGACGGAAACCCAGAAATATTCGCAGACCTACCCCGCACCCAGTCCGTCAGTGCCGGCGTCGCAACCGGCCCAGCAGACGTTCAACAAATTGACCTGGCGCGCGACGATCAACCACCATTTCAGCGATGATGTGTCGGCCTATGCCTCATACAATCGCGGCTTCAAGAGCGGGGGCTATAATTTGCGGCTGCCCGGCAACAGCTTCCTGCCCGAAACGCTCGATGCCTATGAAATCGGGCTGAAGACGCAATTGTTCGATCGTCGCCTGCGCCTCAACCTCGGTGCGTTCTACTATGACGACAAGAACGTCCAGGTGCTGACCTCGGTGCTGGGGGGCACGTTCACGACGAACGCCGCCGCTGCCACGATCAAGGGCATCGAGGCCGATTTCGAGGCCGCCGTCACGCCGGAATTCCGCCTGTCCGGTGGCCTTTCGGTGCAGGATGGCAAATATAAAAGCTATCCCAATGGCCCCAAGCTGGACCAGAACGGGGTCATCCCGGCCTGTACGCTGCCGGGCGGTGCGGTGCAGAACCCGTGCCTGGGCGGCTTTGACCTGACCGGCAATCAAACCATCGTCACGCCGCCGGTTTCCGGCACCCTGACGGCCAGCTACACTCTCGATCTGGGTGATAACGGCCGCCTGCAGCCATCCGTGACCTATGTCTACAATGCCCGCTTTTACTGGCAGCCCGACAACCGGGTGACCCAGCCGGCCTATAGCCTGATCAATGCCTCGCTGCTCTGGACATCGGCCAGCAAGAAGTTCGATGCCCGGCTGTGGGTCAAGAATTTGAACAACGCGACCTATTATATCGCCCGCCTGGGCGTGAAGAGCCTGGGCGATGTTCAGGAACAGGCGGCACCGCGGACGTTCGGCATCACGCTGGGCGCGCACCTGTAATCGCAGTTCGGGCGACCGCGACTGGCAGACTCCTCTGCCAGTCTCGGTCGCCCCTGTTGCGGCAGCGGCGCCCGCAGCCTGGAAACCAGGCCAAAAAGAGGACGCTGCATGAGTTCCAAACGATTGTTCGAACCCGTCACCCTGGGCAGCCTGACCTTGCGCAACCGCACGGTGATGGCGCCGATGACCCGGCGCCAGTCCCCCGGCGGCGTGCCAACGCCCGAAGTCGCCAGCTATTACCGGCGCCGCGCCGAAGGCGGCGTCGGCATGATCATCACCGAAGGCCTGGCGATCGATCATCCGGTATCGATCCAGGATTCGCGCATTCCCGACCTGTTCACGCCCGAAGCCATTGCCGCCTGGCGCGGCATCGCCCGCGACGTGCAGGCCGCCGGCGCCGCCTTTGTGCCGCAGCTGTGGCACATCGGCGGGGCGCGCTTCAAATATCAGGGTGTGCCCAACCCTGACCTGCCGAGCCTGTCAGCCTCGGGGATATATTACCCCGGCAAGGTCGAAGGCGCACCGGCCGACGACGCCGGGATTACCGCGGCGATTGCATCCTATGGCCGCGCGGCGCGCGTTGCGATGGCAATCGGCAGTGACGCCGTCGATCTGCACGGCGGCCATGGTTATCTGCTCGATGGCTTTTTCTGGGCTGAAACCAACCAGCGCGACGACGCCTGGGGCGGCGATATTGAGCGGCGCACCCGCGTCGCCTGCGAAGTGGTAAAGGAATGCCGCCGCCAGACCCGGCCGGATTTTCCAATCATCCTGCGTTTCTCGCAGTTCAAGGAACAGGCGTATGACGCCAAGCTGTGCCGGACGCCGGCCGAGCTGCAACGCTTCCTGGCGCCGTTGGTGGACGCCGGCGTCGATATTTTCGATTGCTCGACGCGGCGCTTCTGGACCCCCGAATTCGAAGGGTCGGACCTGGGCCTCGCCGGCTGGACGCGCAAATTGTCGGGCAAGCCGGTGATCGCGGTCGGATCGGTGGGGCTGGCCAATGACATGATCGCGACCCTGCACCAGGGCGCTGCCAAATCGCCGGCGGCGCGGCTCGATCTGCTCGACACGATGCTGGCGCGCGGCGATTTCGATCTCGTCGGCGTCGGCCGCGCGCTCATTTCAGACCCCGATTGGGTCGCCAAGATCGAGGCCGGCCGCACCGATGAATTGAAGGGCTTTGATGCCGCCGATCTGGCGCTCCTGACCTAAAGCTTGCGATCCCGCCCTTCCCAGAACGGGTCACGCACCGCCCGGCGGAGCAGCTTGCCCACCGCGCTCTTGGGCACATCGTCGATATAGCGCACATCCTTGGGCACCTTGTAGCCTGCCAGGCTGGCGCGGGCGAAGGCGATCAGCGTGTCGGGGTCGGCGTCATGCCCGCTGCGCAGCACGACAAAGGCCGTCACCGCCTCCCCCCAGCGATCATCGGGCAGGCCGACGACCACGACCTCGCGCACCGCCGGATGCGAGACCAGCACATCCTCCACCTCACGCGGATAGACGTTGTAACCGCCCGAGACGATCATGTCCGACGTGCGATCGACCAGGTACAGAAACCCGTCAGCATCGAACTGCCCGATGTCGCGGGTGCAAATCCAGCCATCAGCGGTGATGGTTTCGGCGTTTAGCGCAGCGGCATCATCATAGCCCGTCATCGCGAACGGCGCGCGGACCAGTATCTCGCCCGGCGCGCCATCGGGCACGGCGGCACCGTCTTCATCAACCAGCCGCACCTCGCAATCCAGGCTGACCCGGCCGCACGCCAGCAGCCGCTGTTCCGCCGCCGGCCCGACATGGTCTTCCTTGGCCAGCACCGCAATACACAGCGGCGCCTCGCTCTGCCCGTAATATTGCGTGAAGCGCGGCCCCCACAGGGCCAGGCCGCGTTTCAGCGTCGCGCGCGGCATGGGGGAGGCACCATAGACGATGGTCTCCACCGAACTGAAATCGCGTTCCTCGATGCCCGGCATGTCGAGCAGCATGCCGATCATCGTCGGCACCAGGTTAATCGCCGTCGGCCGCCAGCGCGCGACCGCCTCGCAATAATCCGCCGGCACAAAACCCGGCAGCACGCACGCCGTGGCACCCCGCACCCAATAGGGCAGCACCATCGTGCCGCTGGCATGGATCAGCGAGGCGGCGTGGAGCATCGCGTCGCCGGGCTGCGGCGATACAAGATTGAGCAGGATGTTGTTCGACACCGCCGCCCAACTCGCCTGGGTGTGGCACGCGGCCTTAAGCTTGCCGGTGGTGCCCGAGGTGTGTAGCGCCAGCACCACATCCGCCGCTTCGGGCACCCGTTCCGGTGGGCTCGCCGATGCCTCTGCCGCCAGCGCCAGCAAATCAGGCGCAACAGACGAGGCGCCAAGGCACAGCAGCGACAGGCCCTTGACCAGCCCGGCCAGTTCCGCCCCGCGCTCGGCAAGGTCCGGCCCGAATACCAGAAGCCGCGCCCCCGTTCCCTCGATCATCTGGGCATGTTCGCGTGCCGACAGCCGGGCATTCAGCGGCACCCGCGTGATCCGCGCTGCGGCACAGGCGAAATCCAGCGGAATGCTGAACAACCCATTGTTGAGCAGCAACGCCACCCGCGCCCCCAGCGGCGCCTGGCCGGTCGCGATCAGCGCATTGGCAATACGGTTGGCCCAGGCCTCGGCTTGAGTGAAGCTCAGCGCCTGGTCGGCGAAGCGCACCGCCACGCGATCGCCGAATTGCCGCGCCCCGCGCCGCACCATTTCGGTCATCAACATGGCTTTCGGCTCCCCAATTATAGGGCTGTCTTAACAGCACGGCGTCGTCGGCGAGCGAACGCGCGCGGCAAGCCGGGGAAAAACACAAGCGTGATGTTCGGCGCCGTTTCGCCTTCCCTTTGGGTTTGTGCCCCGGCCGGCGCAAGGGTCAGCGCGCAGAACTGAAAATATTTGGGGAGACGCAAATGAGCATGCTGCGCCTGGAGGTTGCCGATTACATCGCGGTGGTCACTATCGATAACCCGCCGGTCAACGCCCAGCCACCGGCGCTGATGGCCGAAGTGATGGAGATTTTCGATTCCTTGAGCGACCGTGACGATGTCCGTGTCGCCATCCTGACCGGCACCGGCAAGATGTTTTCGGCCGGCGCCGATTTGAAAAACCGCCCCGGCCCCGATGCCCCCCCCGGCACGATGTGGGGCCGCATGCGCATGGCGCGCGAAGCGATGTATTCGATCATGGAATGCCGAAAGCCCGTCATCGCCGCGATCAACGGCCCGGCGATGGGCGCCGGCTTTGGCCTCGCGTCGGTCTGCGATATCCTGGTCGCTTCGGACAACGCCTTCATGAACCTGCCCGAGATCGATGTCGGGCTGATGGGCGGGGTGCGCCATGCCATGCGGCTGTTCCCGCATTCGATCGTCAGCAAGATGGTGCTGACCGGCTATCGCGTCTCGGGCGAGGAACTGCATCGCCTCGGCGTTACCGTCGCCTGCCCGACGCTGGAGGAGCTGATGCCGACGTGCATGGAGCTGGCGCGCAACATCGCCGCCAAAAGCCCGATTGCGATTGCGCTGGCCAAGGAGGCGCTGGCGACGGTCGGCAATCTGTCGATCCGCGATGGCTATCGTTTCGAACAGAGCAACACCGTCCGCCTGTCCCGCACCGAAGACGCCGTCGAGGCCCGCACCGCCGTGATGGAAAAACGCCCGCCAGTGTTCAAGGGCCGCTGACATGGCCTGGGCGCACAATGGCGACGTGCGGCTGTTTTACGAAGCGTTCGGTGACGTTGCCGATCCGGCGGTGCTGCTTCTCAACGGCGCCGGGCGGCAGGCAATCGATTTCGCCGATACTTTCTGCGCCAAGCTGGTGGCACGCGGCTTTCATGTCGTGCGGTTTGACCAGCGCGATACTGGGCTGTCGAGTGATTTCAGCGCGGCCGGGTCGGATTGCGTCGGGCTGGCCGAGGCTTTGGCGGCGGGTGCGGCACCGGTGCTGCCCTATACAGTCGCCGATCTCGCCGCCGATGCCATTGCCGTGCTCGATGCGGCAAAGATTGAACGCGCCCATCTGTTCGGGCGGTCGCTCGGCAGCCTCGTCGCGCAACTGGTGGCGCTCGAACATCCGCAGCGGGTGCTGTCGCTCACCCTGGCGATGGCGTTCAGCCGCGCCATCGGCACCGGCATGGCGCGCGACCGGCTCGAACGCCTCGACACCGAACGCTTCGCCGATGCGGAAGCCTTTGCCGTGCGCCAGGTCGATACCGCCCGGGCGCTCGGCAACCCCGACTATTTCGATGCCGCCAGCGTCCGCACCGACGCCCTCGCCGCCTGGGCCCGCGGCGTCCATGCTGGTGCGACCGCCCGCCACTTCATGGTCGGCCTCGCCGCCCCCGACCTCCGCCCCCGCCTCGCCCGGTTGACCGTCCCGGTGCAAATCATCCACGGCCCCCTCGACAAGGTCATCCCGCTCGACATGGCCGAGGAAACTGCCGCAGCGATCCCGGGCGCGCGGTTGGCGGTGCTGACTGACATGGCCCACGAGGCGCCGCCGCAGTTGTGGGAGCGGTGGATCGAGCTGTTCGCGGCGAATGCGACGCGTACGTGGCGCCGCTTATGATCTTCCCCTCACTCGATCGCAAACACATGATAGGTCCCGCCATCGGGTGTCCGTGACCCGTTCGCCACCGCAATCGTGCCGTTGAGCCACGCATAGCGCGGGTCCCCCGTCTCAAAGCGCGGAGTCGTGCGCAGATAGATCGCCTCATACGGCAGC
>JANYCM010000133.1 GCA_025360285.1 Sphingomonadales bacterium | reverse complement strand
CACGATCGGCAGCCTTGTGGCGCTTTCGATCCCGCTGCTGCTCACTGCAATCGGGCAGCCTGGCTCGGGCAAAGCGCTGTTCTGGATGGCGGTGTTTTTTGTTGTCGCTCAGCCTCTAGCCTTTGCCACCATGATGGCTGGCTTGGCAGAACCGGTGCCGGCGCCGAAGTTGGCGACGCGGCTCTCCTTTTGGCAGGGCCTCACCCTTATCGCCCGCAATTCGGCCTTCGTAAGGCTCAACATCGCGCTTATGCTCATTCTCGCAGGGATGGTCGTTGGCGCGTCGCTCAACCTGATTGTCATCACGCATGTCATCGGCGCGCCGCAGGCCTTTCCGTTGATGGTCTTTCTGCAAAACATTGTGGCGCTGATCGGCATCCCCTTCTGGACTCGCATTGCCGCACGTCACGGCAAGCATATTGGCATGAGCCTTGGCGGGCTGTGGATTGCTTTATGCCTCGCTTTGTCGTTTGTCTGGACACAGGGCGATACGATCGGATTCGTTGCAACGATCGTTGCGCTCGGTTTCGGCATGGGCGGCCTTATGTTCCTGGCCCAGGCAATGATCGCCGACATTGCCGATCGCGATACGCTCGACAGCGGCGAGGAACGCACCGGCACTTATTTTGCCTTTCTCGGAATGATGACCAAGGCGGCAATCGCGGTCGGCGTACTCATCGGCACGGGTGTTCCCGCACTGATCGACTTCCAGCCATCCGATCCCGTCCACACCGCCACACAACTGCTGGGGTTGCGCGCTGTCTACGCCTTTTCGGCGGTGCCGCTGATCCTGACGGCCTGCTGGCTATTGTGGCACTATCCACTGACTCGCGCGGTCCAAGCCGCCACCCGATCCGAGATTCTTGCCCGGCGCCGCGCCGTAGCGGCCAGTCCGCATGACTGAACCTCTGTTGCACCTTCATAGCGCGGCGGTTGCCAGCGACGAAGGCTTGCCACTGGCCAATGGCCTGATGGGCGCGCTGGTGTGGGGCGACGGCGCGCCGCTGAATATTTCGCTCGACCGCACGGATCTGTGGGACCTGCGCGACGTGCCGGAATTCAGCGCTGCCGATTATCGCTATACCGAAGTGGCGGAAAAGCACCGCGCCGGCGATCATGAAGCGTTGATCGAAAATCTCGAACGCCCGTATTATCGGCCCGGCCCGACAAAAATCCCGGCCGGACGGATCGAAATCACCCTGCCCGGCGCTCGATTTTGCAGCGCCAGCCTCGATATCGACGATCCGCGGGCAAAGGTGGATCTGGGTGTCGGGACGGTTACGGTCCGCGTCGCCGCTACGGCCTTTGTTGGCGTGATCAGCATCGCTGCCCCGGAAGCCCTATTGTCGCTGCGAGCGCCGGCGTTTGGCGGGTGTCCCGATGGCTGGAAAGCCCCCACCGGCTTCGATGCCAGCCATGCCGATGTCTGGGATCTGGGCTATCCCCCACCGGCCATTCAAGCCGACGATGACGGCGAGGCCTTTGTGCAGCAGGGCCATGGCGGCTTTGCGTTTGCCGTTGCGCTGGGCTGGCGCAAGCAGGACATGGAGACCACGGCCGTCTGGTCAATTGCCACAAGCGAGGAGACCAGTGACCCGCTGGCACTGGCACGGTTGCGTGTGGCAGACGCGTTCGAAACGGGCAGCGCCGGTATCGCCGAAGAGCATCGGCGCTGGTGGAGCGACTACTGGTCGCGCGCGCAGGTCAGCCTGCCTGACCCGGCGATCGAACGCCAGTACCGCCTCGATATGTACAAATTCGGCGCTGCTGCGCGCCGCGGCGCGCCGCCGATTTCGCTGCAGGGTCCCTGGACGGTCGACAACGGCCGCTTGCCCCCGTGGAAGGGCGACTATCACCACGATCTCAACACCCAGATGAGCTATTGGCCGGCGCTGCCCGGCAACCAGATCGACGCGGGCCTGGGCTTTCTCGACTGGCTATGGGAAACGCGCGCTGCCTGCCGGGCCTGGACGCGGCAATTCTTCGAGGTCGACGGACTCAACGTGCCGATGTCGGCCGACCTGATGAATCGCCAGATCGGTGGCTGGCGACAATACACCCATTCGCTCGGAAGCAGCGCATGGCTGGCGCATCATTTCGAACAGCACTGGCGATTCACCCTTGATCGCCAATTCCTCCGCGATCGCGCCTATCCTTATGTCGCCGAAGTCTGTGTGTTCATCGAAGCGATCAGCCGGATGCGTGATGCCGCGGGCAAGCGTAGCGTGCTTCTCAGTTCCTCGCCCGAAATCCACGGTAATTCGCCAGCAGCCTGGTTCGACAGGCTGACCAACTATGACCTCGCGCTTTTCCGCCATACGCTACAGACCGCCGGGACGATGGCGGCTGAACTGGGGCTTGGCGACGAATCGCGACACTGGCACGCGGTACAGGACGAACTGCCGTTGCTGTCGATTGATGACGCAGCCGGGCTCGACATCGCCCCCGGGGAACCCTTGGCGGAATCGCACCGGCACTTTTCGCACCTGCTGGCGATCTATCCGCTCGGCGATATAGACCCATGGCGGACGTCGGTGGAGGCAGACCTGGCCCGACAATCGATTGTCCGGCTCGATCAACTCGGCACATCGATGTGGATGGGCTACAGCTTCGCCTGGCTCGCCTGTCTGAAGGCGCGATATGGCGATGGTGACGGCGCACTCGCAGCGCTGCTAGCCTATGCCGACGG
>JANYCM010000100.1 GCA_025360285.1 Sphingomonadales bacterium | reverse complement strand
TTCTGCATGTTCGCTGAGGACGTGCAATTGCTGCCCAAGCACGGGTTCCGGGACTTTCTGGGCAGTTGCCTGCCCCCGGATGATGGCGAGGCACGGCCGATCGACAATGCCAAGCTGCGCGTCGGCTTGGCCGCACTTTGGGAAACCATGAACCGCCCGTTGGGCGAGCGCTGGTGCTGGGTTGTCGGCGGCGACGTGCGATATTTCAACGGCGGGCTGTTTGAGCACGGCGCGATTTTTGAACTGGGCTGGCGCGAATTGCGGGAATTGCACGCGGCATCGCAAGCCGATTGGAAAGCCGTTGAACCGGCGATTTTCGGCACGTTGCTGGAGCAAGCCCTGGAAACAGATGAACGCGGCAAGCTGGGGGCGCATTACACCCCGCGCCCCTATGTCGAGCGCATTGTCGAGGCGACCGTCATGGAGCCGCTGAGGGCCGAATGGGCGGACGTTCAAGCCCGTGTGGCAGTGTTGGCGGAAAGCGATGCGCCAGCCGCCCTAATCGCCGCCCGCGCTTTCCATGACCGGCTGCTGGCTGTTGCCGTGCTGGACCCGGCGTGCGGCACCGGCAATTTCCTTTACGTCGCCATGGAATTGCTGCTGGGGCTGGAGGCGCAAGTCTTGGAGTTGATGGCGGGCTTTGGCGCGCGGATTGCGTCCGGCATCGGACCGCGCCAGTTTCACGGGCTGGAATTGAACCCGCGCGCCGCCGTCATTGCCGAACTGGTGCTGTGGATTGGCTGGTTGCGCTACCGGCTGGCCAATGACCCGGCATCAATCACCGACCCAGTTTTAGAGAAAACGGGCAGCATCAATTTCGGCCGTCACGGGGGCTATGACGCCGTGCTGGCGCTTGATGACTACGGCGCGCCCGATCTGGCAAATCCGCGCGCGCCGCGCTGGCCGGATGCTGATTTCATCATCGGCAATCCGCCTTTCATCGGCGGCAAGGATATTCGCGCCAAGCTGGGCAGCGACTATGCGGAGGCTATGTGGAAGGCGCACCCGCACGTCCCGCCGTCCGCCGATTTTGTCATGCACTGGTGGGACAGGGCGGCGGCGATCTTGACCGCGCCGGACACGCGCTTGCGCCGGTTCGGGTTCGTGACGACCAATTCGATCACACAGACATTCAGCCGCCGGGTTATCGAAGCGCGGATGGCGGGTGATCGGCCCCTGTCGCTGTGCATGGCGATTCCCGATCATCCCTGGACAAAGGCCAGCAAGGACACGGCGGCGGTTCGCATCGCCATGACCGTTGCGGCGGCGGGGGCGCATGACGGTGTTGTGCTCGACGTGGCGCGCGAGGCTGCGCTCGACACGGATACGCCGCTTGTCGAGCTTGTGCCGACGGCTGGTCGCATCAACGCCGATCTGACGGTGGGGGCGGATGTGGGCAGCGTCGTGCCGTTGCTCGCCAATACCGGGCTGGCGTCGCGCGGCGTCCAGCTTATCGGCGCGGGGTTCATCGTCACGCCCGCCGATGCGGTCATGCTGGGGCTGGGCAGGCGCGAGGGGCTGGAGGCGCATATCCGGCCCTATCGGCATGGGCGCGATCTTACTGGCCATGCGCGCGGCCTCATGGTCATCGATCTGTTCGGGCTGAGCGAAGCGGAGGTGCGGCGGCGCTTCCCGGAAGCCTATCAGCATGTGCTCGCCAAGGTGAAGCCGGAACGCGACTCTAACCGCCGCGCCACGTATGCCCGGAACTGGTGGATTCATGGCGAGCCGCGCAGCGATCTTCGCCCGGCGCTGGCGGGCCTTCCGCGCTACATCGCCACCGTCGAAACATCGAAATACCGCACGTTCCAATTCGTCGATGGCGCGATCCTGGCGGACAACATGGTTGTCGCTATCGCGTCGGACGCGGGGTTGCACCTTGGGGTGTTATCATCGCGCCTTCACGTTGAATGGGCGATCCGGGCGGGCGGATGGCTAGGGTTCGGTAACGACCCCCGTTATTCAAAGTCCCGGTGCTTCGACCCGTTCCCTTTCCCGGACACCTCCCCGGCGTTCGCGAGCCGCATCGCGGCGATTGCCGACGAACTGGACGCCACCCGGAAGATTGCCCTTAGCGAAAGCCCCGATCTGACACTGACGGACCTTTACAACCTTGTCGAAGCCATGCGCGCCGGGCGCGAGCTGACGCCAGCCGAACGCGACGCCGCGATGCGCGGGCGCGCCGGGATTGTCCGCAAGTTGCATGACGATTTAGACGCGGCGGTTGCCGACGCTTACGGCTGGCCGGTCGATCTGCCCCCGGCGGAAATTGTCGCTCGGCTGGTGGCGCTCAATGCCGAACGCGCCGCTGAGGAAGCCGCTGGCAAGGTCCGCTGGCTCCGCCCGGACTATCAGGCCCCCCGGTTCGGCAAGGCGTCCTAGCGTCGCCTAATAGCGCGGGAACGCCTGCCCCTTCACCGGGCACGGGCGTGTCACCTTCCCGCCTTCGACACGCGGCACGGGCTGGACGGCGGTTGCACGGCCGCCGCACTCGATGCAGCGGAACCGCATGGCGATAATGTCGAAACTGTCATTCCAATTGAGTGACCGGAAATAGGCGGCGATCTCTTGCGCCCGGAATATCGCCGAACGGCGGCACCGGCTGCATTGCACGCCCAAATCTGCCCCGTGGCGAAGGCAATCTTGCACGGCACGGAAATTGACCGTTCCCATGAGAACAGATGACGAACAACGCGCGATTCGGTAAAGGGGGAATCGATGCAGCGCTGGCGGGG
>JANYCM010000096.1 GCA_025360285.1 Sphingomonadales bacterium | reverse complement strand
GATGCCGACCTTGTCGAGGACTTTGTCGACGCGAGCGCGGCGTTCGGCGGCGCTGATGCCATGGTACAGCAGCGCCAGTTCGACATTTTCGCGGACTGTCAGTTCATCGATCAGGTTGAAATTCTGGAAGATGAAGCCGATGCGGCGCTTGCGGATATCGGTCAGGGCATTTTCGGGCAGCCGCGCCACCGCGCGGCCTTCCAGTGCGTAGGTGCCGCCGCTCGGCCGGTCGAGCAGGCCGATGATGTTGAGCAGGGTCGATTTCCCGCAGCCCGATGGCCCCATGATGGCAACGAACTCGCCGGCATCGATGTGCAGATCGATATCGTCGAGCGCGGTGGTTTCGACGGTATCGGTGCGATAGGTCTTCCTGAGGGCCGAAAGCGTCAACATGTCAGTCTCCTGTAAGCTTCAGATGCTGCTTGTCGGCAAAGCCGGTGTAGGCGCTGCTGATGATGCGATCGCCGGGGGCGAGCCCGCCGATGACTTCGATGGCATCGGGGTTGCGGCGGCCGAGGCGGACGGGGCGTTTTTCGGCCAATGTGCCATCCTTTGACAGAACGAACGCCCAGGCGCCGCCGCTGTCCTGGTAAAAGGCGCCATTGGCCACCAGCGTTGCCGGCGCGGGATCACCCAGGGTCAGCCGGGGTTGCAGGGTCTGGCCGCGTTGCAGCGCGGCGGGTTCGGCGCCGTCAAAGGTCAGATCGGCAGTGAAGGTGCCAGCCTTTACCTGCGGATAGATTTTGGCGACGGTCAGCAGGTAGCGCTTGCCGCCCCATTCGACGGCGGCATGTTGGCCGGGCTGGACGCGGCCGAGGTAAAATTCATCGATGTCGGCGACCAGCTTGTTGCGCCCGGCGCTGTCGACCTGGCCAAGGCGTTCGCCGCGGGTCAGGCTTTGCCCCACCTGGGGGTTGAAGCCCGATACCTGGCCCGCCACCGGCGCGCGGATGGTCAGCGCATCCAGGCTGGCACGGGCGAGGCGGAGGTTGGCGGTCAATTGCGTCGCCGCGCCGCGCAACTGCATCAACTGGCTGGCTTGCAGGCGTTCCTCGGTGGTCAGCGTTTCGGCGGTAACGGCGCGCCGGGCTTGCAGATAGCCGGCTTCATCCTGCGAATCCTTCAGCGCCTTGCCCGATACCCAGCCGCCGGCGGCAAGCGCCGTGTCGCGCTCCAGTTGCCGGCTGCTCTTGCGCACCTGCCATTCGATTTCGCCGAGGTTGCGGCGGTTTTCCAGCCGGCTGCGTTGCAGCTCCAGCTCCTGGGTGCGCAGATTGTTGAGCTGCTGGCTGACATCGGCTTCACGCGCGATGACATCCAGTTGCAGCGTGGCGTTGGACAGGATGGCGAGCGGCTGGCCAGGGGTGACGCGCGCGCCATCTTCGACCAGCACGCGATCGATGCGGCCGCCTTCAACGGCATCGAGATAGACGGTGACCAGCGGCGTTACCCGCGCCCGCAGCGGTACGAAATCATCAAAGGTGCCGCGCGTCACGGTGGCGATCGAGACAGTGCTGGCGGCGATGGTCTGCGAATTGGCGCTGCCGGCGATCATCCAGGCGGCGCCCGCCACGATGATGATGAGGGCGGCACCGCCGATCAGGATGCGCTGGCGCAGCGACAGGCGCTTCGTCACCACGGCGCGGTCCATGGCGGTGCCGGAGGCCCTGGCTTCAGTCGCTTGCAGCTTGACGACGCTCATCGGGCTATCCGATCAAAAGGGGGCTGGTGGGCGCGGGAGGGGCAGCGCGCCCACCAGCGGCCGACATCAGCGATTGACCGTCGAGGCGGCGGGGCTGGCATCGGCAACGGCGTTGCGGGCAGTGAGGCTGGCGAGCCGCTGTGTCGCGCCGGCAAGCGCCGTGGCGGTGCAGGCGCGGACCTCGGCACGGTGGCGCCAGGCATCGGCACCATCAACCGCGCAGACGCTGGCGGCGGCGCGGGCGAGGCGGGCATTGATCTGGGCGCGGCCGGCGGCGGTGGCGAGATCGACACCGCTGGTGCTGATCTCGGCGCGGCGCGGCGTGTCAAAGCTGCTGGCGGCGGCGGGGGCAGCGCTGGCGGCGATGGTCAGGACGGTGGCCGAAACCGCGATGGCGAAGCCGAGGCTGGTGCGGAAGAGCGGGAGCAACATGGGACGGTTCCTTGTCTGCGTGGCGGGGGCAGCCACGTCACCAGCTTTGCAGGGATCGTGCCAAGTAACCAAGTCATTGAAATTACTCACACCACTCAAAAACCGCCGGAAATTCCGTTTCGGCACCTGTTCAGTTCCGGACAATGACTGTACGAATCCGGACACTTCTCCCGCCATGGAAAGGCCCGATGACCGCCACCGGCACCGCCCTCATCATCGATGATGATCCCGATGTCGCGCTGTCGGCGCGGCTGTTGCTGCGGCCGCTGTTTGCCCAGGTCATCGTCAGCCATGATCCGGCGGCGGTTGCCGATCTGCTGCGTGCCCATGATCCCGATGTCATCCTGCTCGACATGAATTTCTCGCGCGGCGCGAGCAGCGGCGCCGAAGGTTTTCGCGCCCTGGCCGCCATCCGCGCACAGGACCCGGAAGCGGTCGTCGTCATCATCACCGCGCACGGCGGGGTCAACATCGCTGTCGAGGCGATGAAGCGCGGTGCCACCGATTTCGTCACCAAACCCTGGGACAATGAACGGCTGGTGGCGACGGTGACGACGGCCGCGGCCCTGCGCGCCAGCCGCCGCGACGCCCGGGTTGCCGAGGCCAAGGTGGCGGCCATCGCCGCGCCGGCGCCGGGCGAAAGCCCGCTGCTGGGCAGTGCGCCGGCGATGCGCGCCATCTTCACGCTGATCGATCGTATCGCCCCCACCGATGCCAATGTGCTGGTGCTGGGCGAAAACGGCACCGGCAAGGAATTGATCGCCCGCGAACTTCATGCCCGCTCGCGGCGCGCCGACAAGCCCTTTCTGTCGGTCGATCTGGGGGCGGTCGCCGAAAGCCTGTTCGATTCGGAATTGTTCGGCCATGTTAAGGGTGCCTTCACCGATGCGCGGACCGATCGCATCGGGCGGTTTCAGGCGGCCGATGGCGGCACGCTGTTTCTGGATGAAATCGGCAATTTGCCGCTGCATCTGCAACCCAAATTGCTCACCGCCCTTGAACAACGGCGGGTGACGCCGGTGGGCAGCAACCGCAGCATTGCCTTTGATGTGCGGGTCATCGCTGCCACCAATTTGTCGCCGGCCATGCTTGCCGATGAACGCCGCTTCCGGCCTGACCTTTTGTTCCGGCTCAACACCGTTGAACTGCTGTTGCCGCCCCTGCGTGAGCGGCGCAGCGATGTGCCGGTGCTGCTCGGCCATTATCTGACGCTGTATGCGCGCAAATATGGCAAGGCGCTGCCCGAACTGCCGCCAGCGCTGGCTGACAGCCTGGCCGCCTATGATTGGCCGGGCAATGTCCGTGCCCTGCGCCATGCCGCCGAACGCGCCGTCATCCTCGCCAGCGGGGCGGTGTTCACCGACGATGATTTTCCGCTGCCGCGCAGCAGCGGCAGTGCGCCCGTGCCGGCGGCGACCGAGGCCGAGGCCGATATGAACCTGGAACGCAGCGAACGCCGCATCATCGAGCGCGCCTTGCAAAAACACGCCTATAATATCTCCACCGCCGCCGCCGAATTGGGGCTGACACGCGGTTCGCTGTATCGCCGCATGGAAAAGCACGGGCTGTGACCGCAGCGCGCCTTGCCAGCTTCGGCCAGCGCTTCGACGTGCGGCTGGGGCTGCGCATCGCCGCGCTGTTGCTGGCGGTGGCGGCGCTGGGCTGGGCGATCAGCCGGCCCGGCCTTTATGCCACCAGCCTGCTCGCCGGGTTGCTGGCGGCGGCGGCGCTGACCGAATTGTGGCGCTTTCTGGGGTCCACCAACCGCGAGGTGGCGCGCTTTGTTACCGCCATCAGCCATGGCGATTTCACGCAAAGGTTCGGCGGCACCAGCGGCAATGGCCTGGAGGCGCTGGCCGACAGCCTGAACGGGGCCATCGCGGCGCTGCGGCGGGAACGCGCCGCCGCCCAGGACGACAATCGCTTCCTGCTGGCGCTGATCGACGATGTGCCCAGCCCGCTGATCAGCATCGCGGCCGACGGCCAGGCCGAATTGCGCAACAAGGCGGCGCGGCGGCTGTTTGCCGGCGGCGCCGTGCTGCGGCTGAGCGATCTGGCGCGGCATGGCGACAGCTTTGCCGCCGATCTGGCGGCGTTGCAGCCGGGGGAGCGGCGCAGCACCACCTTGCTCGTCGCCGGGGTGCCGACGGCGGCGCTGCTGTCGATGGCCGAAGTCCGGCTCGGCCAGGGCGGCCCGGTGCGGATCGTTGCGGTGCAGCCGATCCAGCAGGAACTCGATCGCGCCGAACTGGCAGCGCAGACCGATCTGGTGCGCGTGCTGACCCATGAGATCATGAATTCGATGACGCCGGTGACATCGCTGTCGGCGACGGCCGCAGCGTTGATCGCGGCGGCCGACAAGGGCGATGACCCGGCGATTGCCGATGCCCGCGCCGCCATCGAAACCGTGGCGCGGCGATCCGAAGGCGTCATGCATTTCGTGCGCACCTATCGGCAATTGACGCGCCCGCCGGAATTGCGCCGCCGCCGGGTGGAACTCGCCGGGCTTTTCGCCGAATTGCAGCGCTTGTTCGCCAGCGACTGGCCGGGGTTGCCGCTGACGGTGCAGGTCGAACCCGCAACGCTCGCCCTTGATGCCGACCCCGATCTGCTGGCGCAATTGCTGATCAATTTGTTGCGGAATGCGGCGGAGGCGGCGAGCGGCGATTCGGCCGCGGTGGCATTGACGGCGACCGCCCTGAAAGGCGGCCGCGTTGCCATCGATGTCACCGACAATGGCCCCGGCATTCCGGACGATCTGGCCCGCGATATTTTCCTGCCGTTTTTTTCCACCAAGGCCGAAGGCACCGGCGTGGGCCTCAGCCTCGCCCGCCAGATTGCCCTGGCGCACGGCGGCGCCTTGACCTGCGAAGCGGCGGCACCGCGGGGCACGCGCTTCCGTTTGTTGCTGTAGGGGAACGGCTGTCGGGCGCGGTGGACGCAAGGCCACGCCTGTGCCATGGCCGGCGGCGTGAACGAAGCCAGCGCCCCTGTGATGTTCGGTCCGGACCCGGCACCCGCCGCCAGCTGGCTGCACGGGCAATTGGCGGCGCTGCGGCGCCATTGGTGGCTGCCGCTGGCGGGGCTGGTGGCGGCATTGCTGCTCACGACCGTCTATCTGCACCGCACCACCTATTTCTACAGCGCCGAATTGAAGGTTTATGCCGCCCCTGCCAGTGCTGGTGTGGTGCGGCCGGCATCGGCGCTGAGCAGCCTGGCAGCGCTGACCGGTGGCGGCAGCAGCAGCGAACAGGTGCCACCGTTCCGCTATTATCTCGATGGGCTTTATGCGCCGGAAGTGGCGGCCCGCCTGGCACGCGATCCGGCGCTGATGCACGTCATTTTCGCTGGTGAATGGGATGCGCGGCACCATGCCTGGCACCAGCCGTTCAGCCTGACGGGGGCGGTGCGCGGGGCGCTGTTCGGGCTGTTCGGCCTGCCGGTGCCGGCCTGGCAACCGCCCGATGCGGCGCGCTTGCAGGACTTTATCACCGGCACGGTGACGGTGCGGCAAAGCGTCAAGTCACCGCTGGCGACGCTGGCCTTTGATTTTCCCGATCCGGATTTTGCCGCGCAGTTCCTGACGCGGCTGAGCGATGCGACCGACACCTGGTTGCGCGAACAGCAATCGGCGCGGACTAACGGCAATATCGCCTATCTCGCCGACCGGCTGGATCACACCAGCGACATGGCGGTGCGGGCCGATCTGGTGACGGCACTCGCCGAACAGGAACGCCAGGCGATGCTGGCCCATGACGGCGTGCCCTATGCCGCCGAAGCCTTTGGGGCAGCCTCGGCAGGGTTTGATCCGGCGCGGCCGCGGCCCCTGGCGCTGCTGATCGGGGCGGCGCTGGCCGGGATGCTGGCCGGCGCGGCGCTGGCCCTGCTGCGGGCTCGCCGGGTGGCCGCGCGCGCGCCTTTCTGATCACGCCGACCATGACTGTCAGGCGCAATGTCATCGCCAATTATGTCGGCCAGGGTGTTGGCGCGCTGCTGTCACTGGTCATGGTGCCGGTCTATATCCGCTATCTGGGGATGGAAGCCTATGGGCTGGTCGGGCTGTTTTCGGTCATCCAGGTCTGGATGGGGCTGCTCGACCTCGGCATGACGCCAACCTTGTCGCGCGAAATGGCGCGCTTCAACGCCGGCGCGATGACGGTGACGGCGATCCGTGATCTGCTGCGCTCGCTGGAACTGGTGGCGCTGGGCCTGGCCGTGCTGATCATCGCCGCGATCATCGGCGCGTCGGATTATCTGTCGCGTCACTGGCTCGATGCCCGCCATCTGACGCCGGCCGCCATCGCCCAGGCGGCGGTGATCATGAGCCTGGTAATCGCCGCACGCTTTGGCGAATCGCTGTATCGCAGCGCGCTGTTCGGGCTGGAAAAGCAGCTGTGGTTCAATATCGCCAATTCGCTGCTCGGGCTGTTCCGCTATGGCGGCGCCGCGCTGCTGCTGGCGTTTGTGG
>JANYCM010000048.1 GCA_025360285.1 Sphingomonadales bacterium | reverse complement strand
ATCTGCCGCAGCGCGCCTTTGTCGGCAACAGCGGCGCGCAGCCGGCGCTTGAACACCTGCCGGTCGCCGGTTTCCAACGGCGCATCATTCTGCGAACCGGCGATCGCCTCGCTCCATTTGTCACGATTTTGGCTCAACCAGTCTTCCCAGCCGCTGACCAGCGCCGCTTCATCACCCAGTACCGCGGATCGCTGCGCCTTCCAGCCTTCGGCAATCGCCAACGCCACCTTGTGGCCAAAGCCATAGACTTGTTCGTCACCCTGGCCGCGATTTTCGCGCTGCGGAGCGTAAAAATCGTCGGCCAATTGCTCCGCCAGCCAGATCAGCGCTGTCAGCCTGACAGCGCCAAGCGTCATCTCCTGCGCCGCCACCTGGTCGGCCAGTTTGTCGCGCAGATTGGCGGCGATGCTGCGGCGGCGAATTTCGGCTTCGGTGCCGATCGCTGACCAAGACGGCTGGCGCCCCGATGCGATGTTGATCTGCCATTCGCCGCTGTCGCGCCGCTGCACCACGCCCAGCATGACGGCGCGCAGCAGCAACGACAAATCGGCCTTCAACTGGCGGACTTCATCACCGGTTGGCACCAGCGGCATGGCAAAGCGCATCGGGTCACGGTGGACATGGACGGGATAGGGATTGCGGCTCAGCCCGAGCAGATTCTGCTGATATTCGCGTTTCCAGGCACCGCGCATCCCGACCAGCCAATCGAGCGGATAGCCGGACAATTCGCAATAACAGATCAGTTCATTGGCGCTGCCGGTCGCCACCACCTGCGGGATCAGGCCGGTGGGCGCGAGCTTTGTCAGCCGCGCTTCATATTGACCGGCAAATTCGTCGCGATCGCCCGTCGCCAGCAACATCTGGAACTGGTTGGTATATTCGGGCTTGAAATCGCTGTCGGCCGCCGGTTCGATCCACGGCATGGCGCGTGACATCAATTGTGTCAGCAACACATCGGCCTGACCCTCCGGCAGGCTGGCCAGCGCGTCGGAAATCGTCGGCATATCGCTGCGCAGCACATCCAGCTTTGTACGGGCACTATTTCGCAACGTATTCAGGATATTGAAATTTTCATCGCCCTTTTCCAGTTGTGGCAGCAAGGCGCGGCACTGGCCCAGTGATTTAAAGCTTTCATCGGCCCAGGTCGCTGCTTCCAATTCCACCTTGGCAAACGGCTTTTTCTCACTGTTGTCCTCCACCACCAGCGCCGTGCCGCTATTATCCAGACTGGCGCGGTTGGCGATCTTGCGCCGTTCCCGGCCGGCATCGCTGATCAGGCCGATGACGCCGGCACGATAATCATGCAATTTGCCAAGGAGGCCGGAATGGCGCTTCCGGGCGTCCTGATCCGGCGTTTGCCGGCCAAGCTTTTCGACGGTTTCACGCAGCAAGGCGGCACCCTCGCGCGCCGAACGCGCCCGCAGGCGAAAGGCCAGGCCTTCGGCAAGGCAGGCACCGGCGCTTTTCAAATAGGTTTCGGCGCTGTCCTGGTCGGATCGGCCAAACAAACCGCCCTTCAACGCCTTTTCCATCGAATCGATAGCCGTCTTGAACTGGGTTTCATGCAGTGTTTCGGCAACAGCTTCCAACGCCGTGGCGGCGGCCTCCAGCCGACCGATCGGCCCGTCGGGGCGTTCCAGTGCGGCACGCACATCATCGATCAGGCTGATGGTGAAATCGATCCCGCCATGTTCGCGGTCATCAACGCGTTCGAACAGCGCATCGAGCAGTGACCCACTGCCGCGTTTGGCGTCATTGGAAAACCAGCGCCGCGCCAGCGCCAGCCGCGCCTCGCCAACCTTCTTCTGACGGATGGCTTCGACGCCGGCCTGGGGCAGCACTTCGGCCTTGTACTGGCGCTGCAAATCCAGCGCTTGGGTTGCCCAATCGGTGGGGCTGGCGAGGGCGGCACGCATCGCGCTAAAGCCGCGGGTGATATCATCGACCAGTTGCGCATCGAGCGGGCGGCCATCGGCGGCAAGGATTATGTCCACCAGGCGCCACGCCGACACGGCGGGCGGCCGGGGCTTCAGGTGACGCGGGAAATCGTCATAGATGCGGGGTGTGAGGCCCAGCGCCTCGGTCAGGAAGCGATCGCGATCAGGTGCCTGGGCGGCGCGGCGCGCGCCCGCGAGCGCCACGCCGAAAAAGCTGGACAACATGGTCTGGATGGCAACTTCGGCGGCTTCGTCCATCGCCAGCGCACCGCGCGTCGTCAGCCGCGCCTGACCCAGCGCCGAATAGGCCGTAGAAAAGGCAAAACCCCGGACATTGGTATCACCGTCGATAGCACCGGGGCGAAAGCCACGATCCTTGGCACCAATACGATTGACCCGCGCCGAACGCTTGCGATCAGCGAAACCGCTGGTGCCGAAATCTTCGAACAGCGAGTCCGCCATCATGTCGTAGATCGGTTCGACATGCTGCGACCGATCGCCCTTGATGTTGGCAACATCGAACAAATAAACATCACTGAACGGCCGCTGACGATTGGGATCACCCGATGGCTTGAACGCCCCGCCGCCGGTGCCCCAGCCATTGACAAAAGGCGGCGATTGCTTGCGCATCGCATGTTCCAACTCGGTGAGCGCGGCAAAGCCGTTAGCCAGCGTTCTGGTGCCATATTTGGTAAATCCACCCGGCAACATCAGATAGCCATCGACTTCACCGAATTCCGGGCCGCTCATCTGGCGCAGGAACAGCCCGACATCTATGAACGATCCGGCACCGGTGCCGCCCCCCAGCCCGGCGACCACCACGGCGCGCAAGTTCCGGTCCGGGGCTAGGCCAAGCGCCTTCAGGCTTTTGTCATTGTTCAGATTGGCGGTAACCATATTGGCGCGCTTGCGCACTTCGGCATCGAAACTGCTCACCTGATCGAAGAACAACAACCGCGAGATGGCGCGAATCTGGCCAGCGCCCTGGCTGGTATCGATACCGTCGAGGCTCTGGGTCGGCAGCCATTCCCGCAGCGTCGGGTAGTTTTCGATGTTCGCCTGGAATCTGCCGGGCCGAAAATCGGTCGGCCGTATCGCCTCACCATCCAGTGAAATCAGGCTGAGAAACGGGTCTTCATCAGCCTTGACATCGGATTGCGCCGTCGGGCGCTGGTCGGTGTCGATATAAAGAAAGGCGGCGATCGGAAAATCACCGATGCTTTTCAATTGCTGGCCATTCCAGCGTTCGGCGAGGATACGCCGCCGCAACCGCAGCAGCACTTCCATGCCAGTGCCACCAAGCCCGATGAACACCGTCGGGCGGACAGGAATAGCGACTTCCGTGTCGGCTGCCGATGTCCCTGCTGCGCTGGCCATGACTTATCCTTTCAACACAAACTGACCGACACCAACCGCGATCGCCGCCACGACAAAGCCGGTCAGCAGAGCCGCGATAAGCGCCGATTTCTGGGCCTCATCATAGTGCTTCATCGCGGACACGCCGCTTTTGAGCACGCTGGCGTAGACCAGAAAGGCGATGACAATGGCAATGATCAAGCCAGCGGCGATCACCAGATCACCGCCAAGCGGGTCCTTTTCATGGCTCACCGGCGGATTGTCTTTCGGCAGGCTGGTTGTCGCGGTAACTGTCTCGGGCGCGGCGGGCACGGCATCGGGATTGCCCATATCCGTTGCCGGCACCGCCGCCTGTTCTTGTGCGCCCGCCATCGGTCCAGCCTTTCGTTACGTGCCGGTTACAGCCTGTACCAGCGGGGCCGATTCGCCCCTGCCCTGGATAACAAAGCGTTTACTCTGACTATTGGCAAGGGTGATTTTCTCACCGCGCGATAAGGCCACCTTATGCTGTTCGCCGTCGAGATC
>JANYCM010000002.1 GCA_025360285.1 Sphingomonadales bacterium | reverse complement strand
CGGCGGCATGGGCGGCGGCGAGGCCGCGATCATGCCAGCGGACGAGCATGAGCAGAGCAGCGGTGAGCGTCAGCGCGTACCAGATGGGTTTTGGCAGGGTGGTGGCGGCGCGCCACAGGCTGGCAAGCGCGATCATTGGAGACCGCCATCGCCGCCGGCCGCCGAGAAATCGGCGCCCAGGAAACGTGCCGACACCTGGCGCAGCGCCACCGTCATGCTGAGGCCCGTCAGGACGAGGCCGAGCAGCGCCAGCACGGCGTAAAGCGCCGTTCCGATGATGGTGAGGCGTTGCGGTGCGAGCGCCGGCGGCCAGGGGCCTTTGAGGATTTGGGCCGCCAGCCATAACGCCATGAGGGTGAGGACGCCGCCGGCGCCGGCAAAGGTGATTGCCAATATGGTTCGCCGAAAATTCGGATCAAGCAACCGGCGCATCATGCCGCCACCCGCCCGGCGAGCCAGCCGTAGAGAAAGCTTTCATTGGCGGCGCGGCCTTCGGCGAGTTCAATATAGCGCGCACCCTGCAGCGCGTTGAGCGCCTTCAGCAGCACGGCCTCGCCGGCTGGGCCGCGGACGCTGAGCAGGCGGGTGAGGGCGGTGCGAGTATCGGGGCCGATGGCGCGATCGACCGGCACATCCGGCCAGTCTCGCGCCTGGCGGTTGAGCGCGTTGAGGCTGCGTTGCAGAAAGCCGATGGCGGTGGCCGTCCCCATGTTGACGCCGGTGTCGAACAGTTCAGCAGCGACCGGAGCGCTGATCACGGCGATTTGGTCGAAGCCGGGGGTGAGCCAGTAGCGGCGGCCGTAAATCGCGGCGGCTAAATCGCGCGGCAGATCGCGCATGGTGCCGGCCCAACCGGCGGCGCGGGCAACCGATTGGGTGATACCGAACCTGGTCGGGCCGCCGCGATCGTCAGGGGAATCGACATAGCCGCCTTCGCGGACCAGCAGCGCATCGATGAGGGCGGCGATATCGGCCATGCAGGCGTCCTTTCGGATTGATGCCGGCTTGATAGCCTATTTGGTTATAAATGTCAAGATTGGCGAACCACGGTTTCGGGGCCATGCCCGCAATTTGCCCCGCCACGCCCGCGTTTTGCCCCGCCACACCCGCGGCCGGTACCCGCCGCGACCGGCCACACCACCCCGGCGCCCGGCAAAACCACCCGAAAAATCCGTAAAATTCCGTGAGGGCTGGTCGGAGCGACAGGATTCGAACCTGCGACCCTTAGACCCCCAGTCTAATGCGCTACCAGACTGCGCCACGCTCCGACCGAACGGCGCGGATAGGCCAGTCCGCCCGCCGATGCAACCCCGGTTCAGCCCGCCTCCAGCCCATAAGTTTTGATCAGATCATACAGCGTCGGCCGGCTGATCCCCAGGATGCGCGCCGCCGTCGACATATTATTTTCCGTTCGGGCCAATACCTTACGGATGGCGATGCGATCCGCCGCCTCCCGCGCTGCCTTCAACGACAGCGCCGCTTCGTCATTGCTGGCGCCCAGATCAAGGTCCGCCGCCGTCAACCGCGACGATTCCGCCATGATGACCGCACGCTTCAGCCGGTTCTCCAGCTCACGGACATTGCCGGGCCAATGCCAATCACTGATCGCGGCAATGGCATCTGGCATGAAGCCCTTGAAACTACGGGAATTTTCGCGGGAAAATTTGGCCAGGAAATGATGCGCCAGCAGCGCCGCATCGCCATGCCGCTCCGCCAGCGACGGAATCCGCACGACAATCTCGGCCAGCCGGTAGAACAGATCCTCCCGGAACCGCCCGCTGGCGATCATGCCATCGAGATCCTGATGGGTGGCGCAGACAATCCGCACATCGACCGGAATGGGCTTGCGCCCGCCGATCCGTTCGATGACCCTTTCTTGCAGGAATCGCAATAACTTGACTTGCAGCGGCAGCGGGATGTCCCCAACTTCATCCAGGAACAGCGTACCGCCCTCGGCCAGCTCGATCTTGCCTTCCTGGGTTTTGACAGCACCGGTAAAGGCGCCTTTTTCGTAACCAAATAGTTCGGATTCCAGCAGATTTTCCGGAATGGCGGCGCAGTTGATGGCAATGAACGGCTTGGCCGCCCGCAGCGAGGCATTGTGCAGCCCGCGCGCCAGCAATTCCTTGCCCGTGCCACTCGCCCCCAGCAGCATGACCGAAACCTGGGCGCTCGCCACCCGCTCGATCATCCGCGCCACCTTGATCATCTCGGGCGCGCCGGTGACGATGCCGCCCAAGACATCGCCGCTGTTGCCCTGGGCCGACTCCGCCAAGCGGCGATTTTCGGCTTCAAGATCAGCAACATGAAAGGCTCGCCGAACAATGAAGCCCAGTTCGTCGATATCAACCGGTTTGTGGTAGAAATCGAAGGCCCCCGCCGCAATCGCCCGCCGCGCGCTCTCCCGTGCGCCATGGCCGGACGCGACGATGACCTTGGTATCCGGCCGAATCTTCAATATCTCGTCAAGCGTCGCAAAGCCTTCGGTAACGCCATCGGGATCAGGCGGCAGTCCCAGATCAAGCGTCATCACCGCCGGTGCGTGAGCCCGCAGCGCCGTCAATGCCGCCTCGCGATCGCCAGCGATTACAACGTCATAATCCTCGTATGACCAGCGCAACTGGCGCTGCAAGCCTTCATCATCTTCAACAACGAGCAATTTCCGGGGCGGCTGGGTCATTGGGAGGCAAACTTCAAATGGGGTGATTTCGTTACATCGGCAGCAGCGCCGCGGGGCAGGGCAATGGTAAACGTCGTGCCCTCACCCTCGCCGCTGGTAACATCGAGGCGGCCGCCATGGCTGCGGGCAATTTCGCGCGCTTCATAGGCACCAATGCCAAAGCCATCGGGCTTGGTCGAACGAAACGGCTGAAACAATTCCTGCCGGATAAACCGCGACGACATGCCTTTGCCGCGGTCGGCGACGACAACAACCACATCATTACCTTGACCATGGGCGCTGACCGATATTGGTGCATCGGGTGCTGAAGCATCAACGGCATTCTGGATAAGGTGCAGAAACAATTGCTCAATCCGTCCTGCGTCACCCGCTACAACCAGATTACTCGCCGATGTCTCAACAGCCGGCAGCGACAGTGTCAACGGCACATGGGCGTGGCGCTTCACCGCAACAACCTGTTGCAGAAGGGCGGCAAGATCGACAGGCTCGGCCATCGCATCGGTTCTGGTGCCGGTGCGGGGCGACAGGCGCGCCAGCAGATCGTTCATTTTGCCAACCGAGCTTTGCAATGTGTGGATCATGTCGGCGCGAAAATCCGGATTGTCGGCATGTCGTTCGGCATTGCGTGCGACGAGCGACAATTGGCTGACCAAGTTCTTGATATCATGCAGAATAAAGGCGAATCGCCGGTTGAATTCTTCAAACTTGGCAGCTTCATCCAGCGCAACCTGGGTCGAACTTTCGGCAATATAACTTGCCGCTTGCCGCCCAAGTGTGCGCAACAAATCATAATCTTCCCAGTTCAGCGGCCGCTCGGCCAAAGTTCTGTCCAGTAAAAGAAAGCCGGCGAGACTGTCGAGGTGAACCAGTGGCACACCAAGCCAAATCCTTCGATCATTTTCGGCCCAATCGGGAATTTCGACGTCATCATAGTCACCCGCATCGGCGCGCAATTCGTCAAAATCGATGACGCGCTGGCGAACTTCCAGAAATCGCACAAAGGGTGAATTACGCGCCAACGGCACCGGCTTGATACCCCTCATGCGCCATTCCGCCGACGGCATCAGCATGTCTTCGTCGGGGATATACAGCACGCCACCGGGCGAATCGACAACGGCGCAAACCGCTTGAATCACACGCTCATTCAGGCTGCCGGTGCCGTCGCCGGTACGCGAAACCGTCGCGATGAAGCGTAGCCATTCCTGGCGATAATCATATTTGTAGGTGAAGAAATTCTTGGCGATCTGGACGCGCAGCGCGGCGCGAAAACGCGGCGATACCAGGACGATAACGCCCAGAATTACCGTGGCGAACAGGAAGCTGGTTTGCAGCAGCAGGCCCCAATCCCCGCCGGCCAGACGCAGGCCATAGGCGAGGGCCGCCATGGCGATGAGGTAAAATCCAATGATCGAGAATGACAGGGTGTGGAACACCACCTGGCGCGATACCTGCACCCGCGCCACCCAGGATTCGCGTGCCGACAGTAACAAAAGCGGCACGGTTATTGTATCGACGGCACCGCGGATGTTGAACAACTGCGCCGATGGCGGGGGCAGAAGAAACGCCAATGTGTAAAAATTCAGATCATATATGAAAAGGCCGCCGATGCCAATTGCCAACATTCTGACACCGCTACGGCGAGCCGCATCACTGTTGACATATAAGTTATGAACCAAAACCAGGCCAGAAACAGCAACGGTCAGTCTCGTTATTATAAATAATTGCCCGACAACATTGCGTTCGCCGGATAATACGCCGTCGGTCGTTCCTAACAAATCAAGTGCCAGTTGCAGTGCCGCGATGAAACCCAAAAGCCCCGCAATGAAAAATGACGACCTCAGCCTGTCATCAAGGTGCCAAGTCGGCCGCAATACTGCAATCAGAAAGCCGATCCATGCCGTTGTTCGCAAAGTTTCGGCCGGCGACAACCATAGCATTGCAACGCCGAAGCCGCGTTGGGCGAGAACGAAGACGACGGCCCATCCCGCCGTGATTATCGCGGCGCCCGCGAGGCCGATGCTGGCGCGGCTGAGGCGATTTTGCCACAGGGCGGCCACGGCCAAAGCTGAAAAGCCAATGATTGCAATGAAATGGCTGAACAGGCCGACATCGGTCAATATCATGTCCGTGCCTCCTGTCCTTGCATTGCCAATAATTCAACATGCTAGCCGCGCTAACGTCGCGGCGCCAGTGGGTTAGGCAAATCGCGGATTTCTTGGGTAGTTGACGGGGTGCGCCACCGGCTGTCGCGGTAGTCTGGCGGGAGAATCGCCGGGTGTGGCGGTATCGCGGCCGGTGATTCCGGGTAGAGCGCCGGAATCACAGGCCCAAAACCCGCGACCAAATGCTGCACCTGCGATAACATCCTTGCCGATAATGTCCATGCTTGTTATGTGCGAAATATGTCCGACAGCCTTGCCGTCCTCATTTCCGATTCGGCCCGCCTCCAGCGCCGGCGCTTCGATGCCCGCGCGCGCAGCCTGGGGGTCAGCCGGGCACAGTGGCAGGTGCTGTTCGCCCTGTCGCGCAACCAGGGCATCAACCAGTCCGGGCTGGCGGAGGCGCTGGACGTGGAAACCATCACCGTCGGTCGCATGGTCGATCGCCTGGAAGAGGCCGGGCTGGTCGAACGCCGCGCCGACCCTGCCGATCGCCGCGCCTGGCGCCTGCACCTGACCGATCGCGCCCACCCCATTCTCGCCGCGTTGCGCAGCGTTGCCGAGGCGGTGACGCGCGAAAGTTTCGCCGGCCTAGGCCCCGAAGGCGAAGCCATGCTCGCGACATTATTGACCCGCGTCCGCGCCAATCTGTGCGGCCGTGACACCCCCGAAAGCACCGCGCCGGCTCCTCGCGCGGCAGGAGCCCGTTGATGCACGCCGTGGTCGATCGAGACGCGCTGACTGAAACCCGGCCAAAGCGGCGCTGGGCGCGGCTGGCGCTGATGCTGTCGGTGCCGCTGCTGCTCGCCGGGATCGCGCTGTTCTACTGGCTGACCGGCGGCCGATCAGTGAGCACCGACAATGCCTATGTCCAGCAGGACAAGGTATCGATCAGCAGCGATGTCACCGG
>JANYCM010000388.1 GCA_025360285.1 Sphingomonadales bacterium | reverse complement strand
TGCGCCGGCACAAGCCGACACCGCAACAATGCGCCTATTCAGGCGCATGTCAACTGAACGTCATAATCTATAAATATTGCATGTTTTTCAGATGTTTATGGGCAGATTACCAGGCCAAAACCATAATCCTGATCAGAAAATAATGACTTCCCGGTCCTGTACAGGACAGGATTTTCCACAAATTCCGCCAAAGCGTTACCCAAATGCCACGGTCGCCGCCGCCGATCAGGCTGCCGATCGTGCCGACGCGGCCCGCGATTCGACCTGGCGTGCGCAGCCATCAAGCCCGTAAAGCAGCGCTCCGGCCACCGCGCCGCACGCGGCCATCGCCGTAAAAAAGGCGCCATGGCCCAGCTTCGTCCAGAATGTGCCCAGCACGCCGGCGAGCAGATTGCCGGCGAACGACGCGAGGAACCACGCCGCAATCGTCGTCGCCCGGTGCTGCGCCGGCGCCAGCCGGGCGAACAGCCCCAGCCCGACCGGCAAGATATGCAGTTCCGCGATTGTATAGGCGATGATGAACCCGGCCAGCCACAGCCAGTGGACCGCCTGGCCGCCGGCCACAGCGGCCACCGCCGCCAGGCCCAGATAGGACAGCATCAGCCCCAGCCCGCCCAGCGCCATCTTCTTCAACGGCGCCGCCTCTCGCCCCTGTGCCGCCGCCCGCGCCCAGCGCCGCACCAGCAGCGGCGTCGCCAGAAACACGATCAGCGGGTTCAGCGCCTGAAACCAGCTGCCCGGCATGGTGAAGCCGCCGAGCCGGCGATCGACATCACTATCGGCCCATAACGCCACCGAATTGCCCAATTGTTCATAGGCTCCGCGGAACACCACCACCGCCAGCAACACGGCGATCATCAGCGGAATGACACCGCGCACCAGCGGTTCCGCCGCCACCACCCGCGCCGGCCCGCGCACCGGTTCGGGCGGCAACCAGCGGCCGCCCGTCACATAGATCACCAGCCCCGCCGCCATGCCGACGCCGGCCACGCCGAAGCCCCAGTGCCAGCCATAAAATTCACCCAGCGTGCCGCACACCAGCGGCGCCAGGAATGCCCCCAGATTGATGCCGACATAATAGACATTATACGCCCCGCCGCGCCGCGGATCCTCGGGCGCATAAAGCCGGTCGATCTGGCTGGCGAGGTTGGGCAGATAGAAACCATTGCCCAGCGCGATCGCCGCCAGCGCCGGGTAGAACAGCGCCGGAAACGCCATCATAAAATGCCCAATGACCATCAGCACGCCGCCGATGATCACCGCCCGCCGCCGCCCCAGCCAGCGGTCCGAAATCGCCCCGCCCAGGATCGGCGTGAAATAGACGAAGCCGGCATACAGGCCATAGATCAGCGACGCCTTGGGGCCACTGAACCCCAGCGCCTTGACCATGTAATAGACCAAAAGCGCCCGCATCCCGTAGAAGGAGAATTTCTCCCACATCTCGGTCAGGATGGTCAGGCCGTGCGGTTGCCCGAACCAATCGTCTTTGGACGCTAGCGCGTCAGGCGGCACCCCAAACCTCGGCGGGACACCAGATCATGCCATCGGTATAGCTTACCCCAGGCACACGGTCCTGCTTCAACAGCACCGGACCATCCAGATCGACGACATCGCACAATTGCCCGACGACAAAGGCCGGCGCCATGGCGAGGCTCGATCCGCTCATGTTGCCGACCATGACCTTCAGGCCCAGTTCCGCCGCCCGCCGCGCGATGGCCAGGCCCTCGGTCAGCCCGCCGCACTTGTCGAGCTTGATGTTGACCACGTCGAAGCGGCCGGGAAGGGTTTCCAGCTCGGCGAGATCGAGGCAGCTTTCATCGGCCGCCACCGGCAGCGGCAGCCGCAAGCCATCAAGCTGCGCCTCCGCGCCGCGCCTGAACGGCTGTTCGAGCAGCGAAACGCGGCAATCCATCAGCACCGGGATCAGCGCGGCAATGCTGGCGGCGTCATAACCCTGATTGGCATCGACCCCCATCCAGACATCCGGCCGCGCCAGGCGCACCGCGCGGACGCGCTCGATATCGAGGTCGGTCTCGCCGCTCAGCTTCAGCTTCAGCGCCTTGCCATGGGCATAATCCGTGACGGCGCCCGTTGCCATGACCCCAGGGTCGTCAGCACCCAACGTCAAGGTCGTCATCAAGGCGCGCGGCGCCGCCAGCCCGGCGATCGCCCAGGCCGGCCTGCCGGTTTCCAGCGATTCCAGTTCCCACAGCGCGCAATCCAGCGCGTTGCGGGCGCCGCCGGGGGGGAGCGCGCCTTGCAGATCGGCACGGGTCAGCCCGCGGGCGATTTCCGGGATCATGGCGCGCACCTGCGCGACGAACACGTCGGTGGTGTCGCCGGTATAATAGACGCCCGCCGCCTCGCCGCGCCCGACAAGGCTACCGCTGCGGATATGCGCCTCCACAATCGGGGTGGAATGGAAGGTGTAGCCCGAAATGCGGAACGGCTTGGCCAGAGGCAGTTCGTCGGTGACGACGCTGAGGACAGTATCGGCCATCAGTAATTGACCGAGAAATTGATCATCGAATAGGCGTGGAAGGTCCACAGGAAGGCGGCGAAGGCCACC
>JANYCM010000037.1 GCA_025360285.1 Sphingomonadales bacterium | reverse complement strand
CCCCGATTGGCGCCGGCGGCTGGCGGCGCTGCTGCCGGCTGATCCGCGCCTTGTGGATGGTGTGGCGACGCGGCTGCGGCTGTCGAATGCCGATCGCGTTCGCCTTCGGCTGGCGGCGCCGGCGCATGATGGCGGCGCCGTACTGCCAGCGGCCTGGGCGCTGGGGGCCGAGGCCGTGATCGACCGGTTGCTGATCGCCGGCGAAAGCGGCGGCGAGGCGGCGATGCTGGCGGCGTGGCAACGCCCGCGCCTGCCGGTTTCAGGACGTGACCTGCTGGCCCGCGGTATCGCGCCGGGGCCGGAAGTGGCGCAGCGACTGACGGCGTTTGAACGCGCCTGGGTGGCGGCGGGTTTTCCACAAGAAAAGGCGGCGGTCACGGCCCTGCTGGACCGTGCCGCCGCCCCAGGCTGAGGCCGTGGTGCCTGGCCCCCTGTCAGGAGGCAAAGCCGGCCTGGGCCTTAATTGTGATAGGCGTGCTTCATGGCCGAGAAGGTGTCATGGCCTTCGCGCACCGACCGGAAACCGGTTTCTATGACCAGGCGGGTCGCCGCGGTCAGCGTTTCATCCAGCGCATCTTCATATTTGGCCTTGATATGGTCTTCACCAGCCTCAACTTCCTCGATCACTGCCTTGCGGCTGGTGCCAAAGGCCGATTTCAGCGTGAGGAAAGCCCGGTGGGCGCCCGCCAGCAAACTGCCGTCATCCTCGGGATCACCGCCCAGAGCGACGACCTGGCCGCGCAGATCGGCAACGATGCGGCGGCGTTCGCTGCCGAAGCGGGTGAACAGCCCGGCAAGTTCGGCATCATCGGCAACCTTGGCGGCCTGTTCATAGCCATCGGCCGAATCGATGGTGGTTTCTATCAGCGTATTCAGAACCTTGATGTCGGTATCATGGTCGGTCATGGGTAACACTCCTTCGTCACTGGGGACCCAGCAGAAACGAAGCAGGGCAGGGGTTGTTCCGGGTATTTCCGCCGCAAAACGGTTTTTGCGATGAGACGCACCGGCCGCAGGATGACCGGTTGCGGGCCGGCGGCGCGAATTCAGCTCGGCAGCACGGCGATCAGATGCCCCAGCCCATGCGCCAGCATCGCCGCTTCGATGCCGCGCCGCCAATATAACCAGCCCAGCGCCACGCCAAGGGAAGCGTTCACACCAATCACCAGGACAATACCCCAGGCCGGCGGGTGCGGATTGAGCCCAAACAGCAACGGCAAATGGCCGGCACCCAACAGCAGCGCCGACAGCAGGATCGCGGCGATGATGCGGCCAGCGCCCGGTGTCGCCGGCCGGCCGGCGAGCCGCCACAGCCCCCAGGCGAAGAAGCTCATCAGGCCCCAGCGTAGCAGCACTTCCTCGGTAATGCCGCCATAGAGCAGCCGCGTCGCCAGCGGCATCACAAAGCCGGCAATCCGCCGCGCCGCCGCCGCACGCTGCGCCAGTCCCCGCCCGCCAGCATTGCATCGAGCAGCGGTGCCGGCCCCAGCCCGACGCGCCGGCCCAGCCGCTGCCCGGCCTAGAGCGCCAGTATCGCCAGCAGCGCCGGCTGGATCAGCGCCAAGGCGCGGAACAGAGGCACCGGCATTGGCAGGTGCCTGGGCACCAGAGTTTCCAGCGGCAGGAACAACAGGGACAGGGTGCCGGCCAGCGTGCCGGCGGCGATCAGGTGCCAGGCTTTCAATGGGGTTGTCGTCACGTCGGATCTTCGCTTCTTGCCGGCCGGCCGCGTTTCGGGGCGCCGCTGATCGGCACCTTCACGCCGCGCCGCGCCAGCGCCTCGCGCAGCAACACCTCGATTTCGGCGTTGACGCTGCGCAGGTCACCGGCGGCGGCGCGTTCGATGGCGTCGTGCAGCGCCGGGTCGAGGCGCAGGGCGAAGGGCTTGCGCGCCGTCACGTCACTGGTAGAGCGAGCCGGTGTTGAGCACGGGCTGGGTGTCACGCTCGCCGCACAGCACCACCATCAGGTTGCTCACCATCGCGGCGCGGCGTTCGTCGTCCAGCTCGACGACCTTTTTCTCGCTCAGCATGGTCAGCGCCATTTCGACCATGCCGACGGCACCGGCCACCAAAGTCTCGCGCGCCGCCACCACCGCCGCCGCCTGTTGCCGGCGCAGCATCGCCCCGGCGATTTCCGGTGCATAGGCCAGATGCGTGAAGCCGCATTCGTCCACGGTGATGCCCGCCACCGCCAGCCGCGCCATCAGTTCGGTGCGCAGTTCGTCGCTGACCCGGTCATGGTCGCCGCGCAGCGTGACTTCCTTGTGCTCGAAATCATCATAGGGGTAGCGCGCGCCGATGGTGCGCACCGCCGCCTCGATCTGGGCGGTGACGAACGCGCCATAATCATCGACATCGAACAGCGCCTGCGCCGAATCGGTGACGCGCCAGACAACTTGCGCGGCGATTTCAATGGGGTTGCCGCGCTGGTCATTGACCTTGATGGTCTGCGAAATGAGGTTGTGGGCCCTCAGAGAGATTTTCTTCTTGGCCATCCACGGCCAGGTCCAGCGCAGGCCATGCGCGCGATCGCTGCCGCGATAGGCGCCGAACAGGGTGATGGCGGCGGCTTCATTGGGCTGGATCTTGTAAAAACCGGCGAGGATGAAGGTGAAGCCCAGCACGGCGATGATCGCGACCGCCGCTGCGACGCCGGCACCGGTGGTGGCGATCAGAAATCCGGCAACGCCGATGACAAAGGTGACGAACAACACGGCAAGCATGATGAAGCCGTTGCTGCCGCTGGCAGGGGTTTCGTGGCTGGCTTGGCTGGGGA
>JANYCM010000372.1 GCA_025360285.1 Sphingomonadales bacterium | reverse complement strand
GGACACCACCGACAGATGCCAGAAATCATGCAGCACCACGCCCGGCCATTGCCGCAAAAGCAGCGCCGGGCCGATGAAGGTGAGCGCCCGCCCGGCGCTGTTGATCAGCGCCGGACGGGTGTTGCCCAGCGCCTGAAACATCCCCGAACACGCAAACACCAGGCCGACGGCAACGAAATTCAGTGAACTGATGCGCAGATAGTCCACAGCCACGGCAATCACCGCCGGATCATGGGTAAAGGGTGCCACCAGCAGGTCGGGCCGCAGCTGGCACAGCAAGGTCAGCACCAGCATTATGCCACTGCCTATCGTTGCAGAGGCACGGAACGTGGCGCGTACCCGGTCACCCAGGCCGGCGCCGAAATTCTGCCCGGCGATCGGCGCCGCGGCAAAGGCCACCGCCATCGCCGGCAGAAAGATCGACTGCATCAGGCGCGACCCGATGCCGAAACCCGCCTGTGCCGGCGCGCCGAAATCCCGGATGATCCAGAAAATTGCCGCGCTGATCAGGAACATCATCAAAAATTCACCGGCAGCCGGCAGTCCGATCGCGGTAATCCGCCGCCACACGCCGAATTGCGGCCGCAGCGTGCCCGCCGCCAGGTGCAGTTGCTTTTGCAGGCGATTGAAACTGATGACAAAGGCCAGGCCGCCGACCAGCGTGGCGATCGTGCTCGCCCAGCCGGCCCCCGCCACACCCAGCGGCACGCCGCTGCCCCAGCCGGCGATCAGCACCGGCGCCAGAATCGCGTTGATGCCGATGGTGACCGTCTGGATGACCATCGGCGCCGCGACCACCCCGGCGGCGCGGAGTGCCGTCCCGATCACGCCGAGCGGAAACATCATCACCAGCGACGGCAGGAAGGCGGCGAGATAGGCGGCGGCACTGTCCCCCGTCGCCGCATCGGCACCCAGCGAGCGCACTGCGGCCAGGCCAGGGCCATAGCCGAGCAGCGCCGTTACCGCCGCCATGACCAGCGACAGCGACATCGCCTGTTCGAACACCAGTTGCGCATCGCCTTCATCGCGCCGGCCGATCGCCTGGGCAATCAGCGCCAGCCCGCCGACGCTGACCAGTTGCGAGGCGGCCATGACGATGAAGGTGGAGGTGCCGGCGCTGGCCACCCCGGCGATCGCCGCCTTGCCGAGCCGCGCCACAAAATACAGATCGATCAGGAAATACAGCGTCTGCGCCACCAGCCCAATGCCGATGATCATCGCCATGCCGAGCAGATGCCGGACAATCGACCCCTTCGTCAGATCACGCATGACGCCGTTCCATCATGGCATTTTTTCCAATGTTTCCAGCCGTGGCGGCTGCCCCAGCCATTTCCCGGCCCTGCCGAACGCCACGCCATAATCGAACAAGCGCTTCATGTCCGGCGGGTTGAAATCAATCGGGTTGGTTTCCTCAATCTCGTCGGGCAGGAAGGCCAGGTTGAACTTCGCCCTGGCATTGCGCGCCATCATATAGGCGCGTTGCACGCTGCGCTGGGTCACCGTGCGCATCAGTTCCGAAATTGACCGACCGACGATCGTGGGCGCATTGGCGCCGCTCAATTCCTTGGCACCGCGATAGCTGATATGGCCGTTGACGATCGTCCAGAGATTTTCATTGGAGCCCCTGGTATCGATCATATAGCTGCGAAAGATGATCGCGGTCTTCACCCCGCCATCGACATGCATTGTCGGCTGCGGTTCACCCTGCTTGATATAAACTGGCTCGAACGCCCCCGGAATCGCCGCCGAGGCCGCCAGCACCTGGCGGTACAGTGTCACCCGCTGCGGCGATGTGGAGGCGGCGATCCGCCCCATGTCCCACACCGTCGTCAGGCCGGCATCAAGATCCGTGCTGGCAACATACAGCCGGCGGCCCTTTTTATATTCGGCCGCCACTTCGTCGAGCAATTTTTCATCGACCACCCCGGCGATGGTGTTTTCCAGCGGGGTGCGATCGTACAGCGCCGCATTGCGCGCCAGGCCGACCAGCCCGCGCTTGCGGTAAATGTCCTTGTTGGTGACGCCGGTATAGGCCTTGACCAGATCGGCATCATGCGCCGGCCCCAGGAATGCCAGGGTCGCCATCAGGGCGCCGGTGGAAACCCCGGTCACCACATCAAAACTCGGCCGCGTGCCCGATGCCGTCCAGCCGACCAGCACGCCCGCCCCGAAGGCGCCGTCAGAACCACCGCCGGACAGCAACAGCACATCATGGCGATTGCCAAGCTGGCGCACCAACGTCTCGGCGATCGGCCGGCCATCCTCATCGGCGCTTTTCACGATGGCGGCGCGCGCCAGCACCGGGTCGCCCAATGTTTCATGCAACGGCCGCGTGGCACAGCCAGCAAGCGAAAGCGCCGCACCAATCAGGACCAACCGCCGCTTCATCGCCACCCCCCGGCCCCTTCACCGTCATCAGATCTAGCCGGCGCCGGACGCGGCGGCAACGCGCAAAACGTTCTTGTTATGTTCCATACTGGCCGCTAGGCTGTGGCCATGCCCCAACCTGCCCTGCCGCGCGGCCGCGGTGCCACCGCCAATCCCGTGTCCAAACGCTTTGATGACAAGGCGCGCGCGGCCGATGGCGACTGGCTGGATGACCAGGCGCTGATCGATGGCGGCCCGCCGCCGCTGCGCACCACCGTCACCACCGAACATCCGCGCACCATCATCACCCGCAACCAATCGCCCGACCTGCCCTTCGACCGATCGATCAATGCTTATCGCGGCTGCGAACACGGCTGTGTCTATTGCTTCGCCCGGCCGACCCATGCCTGGCTCAACCTGTCACCGGGCCTGGATTTCGAAAGCCGGCTGTTCGCCAAGCCCGAGGCCCCGGCGCTGCTGCGGGCGGAATTGTCGAAACGCGGCTATATCTGCCAACCGATCGCGCTCGGCACCAATACCGATCCGTACCAGCCGATCGAGGCGACATGGCGGATCACCCGCAGCCTGTTGGAGGTGCTCGCCGAATTTCGCCACCCGGTGACGATCACCACCAAATCACACCGGGTGATGCGCGACATCGACATATTGGCGCCCATGGCGGCCGACGGCCTGGCGGCGGTGGCTGTCTCGGTGACGACGCTCGATCCGGCAACGGCGCGCACGCTCGAACCGCGCGCCCCCGCCCCGCACCGGCGTCTGGCGGCGATCCGTCTATTGGCGGCGGCCGGCATCCCGACCTGGCTTTCAGTTTCCCCCGTCATCCCGGCGATCACTGACCATGAGGTGGAAGCCATTGTCGCCGCCGGGGCCGCCGCCGGCGCCTGCGGTGCTTTCTCCCTGCCCATCCGCCTGCCCCATGAAGTTGCGCCGCTGTTCCGCGCCTGGCTGACCACCCGCCACCCCGACCGCGCCGACCGCGTGATGTCCCACATCACCACCATGCGCGGCGGGCGGGATAACGACCCGGATTTCTTCACGCGGTTTCGTGGCCAGGGTCCCTATGCGGACCTGATGCGGACGCGGTTTGCCAAGGCGGCGGCGAAACATGGGTTGGACAAGGGGCGGTTCGCGCTGCGGACCGATTTGTTCCGGGTGGTACGGGCGCAAGGGGATTTGTTCTAGGCGCGACTGCTGGCGAGACATGCCCTCCGCCGCCCTCCCCTTGCGGGAAGGCAAATGTCACACCCCCGGGAACCGATAATCCTTGTACCGCTCCCGCAGCGCCGTCTTCAGCAATTTCCCCGTCGCGGTGTGCGGCAGTTCCTCCACGAACACGACATCATCGGGCATCCACCATTTGGCGATGCGGTCAGCCAGATAGGCCAGCACATCGGCCTTGTCGGTCGTCGCCCCCGGC
>JANYCM010000349.1 GCA_025360285.1 Sphingomonadales bacterium | reverse complement strand
GATAAAAGGCCTGTTACGCCGCGAGGCTTCTTTGGATGCGGCAGTCGAGATGCTCGACGCCTTGCATCTCGATGTGCGTCCGCACGACCGCGATGCCGCCATTGCGACGGCGAAGCTCTACCCTGCAACCAAAGCATTCGGCAGCGGGCTGGGCGATCGGACCTGTATGGCGCTTGCGGTCGCCGAAGGCCTGCCAGTTCTCACCACCGATCAGGAATGGGCCAGGATCGATGTGCCCGGGTTAAAGCTCGTGCTGGCGCGCTGACGGGTTGCCGCCGACAGGTTTCAGGCGCGGCAGTCGGCCAGTCATGATGATGACAAATGATGCCATGATTTGTACGCTATGAATGCGCACGATGATTGACTGATCAAGCGGCCGCGCGTACAACTTCAATAAGGACAAAAGGGCTAACATCATGCCGCGAGTAGCCATCGATACCAATGAGCGAATGAACCTGCGGATTCGGCCTGACGCCAAGGCCAAATTGCTGCGTGCCGCCGCGCTACGTAACACTGATCTGACCGATTTCGTGCTTCAACCCGCTCTGCGCGAAGCTGAAGCGGTAATCGCGGCGGCTGAGCATATCCAATTGTCGGCGCGTGACAGCCTCAGGGTTCTCGAATTGTTGGAAAATCCGCCTGTTCCCAATGCGCGGTTGCTGGCTGCCGCGGAAGCGCTGCCAAACGCCCTGTGACGGTACCGACATGGCGCGAGGAGCCGATCAACAAGGCGCATGACCGCAAAGGCTTCGACTGCGGCGTTGCGGAACTGAACAGTTTTCTGAGGCAGTTTGCTCGCCAGAGCCACGATTCGGGCGGTGCCAAGACTTTCGTTGCAATTGATGAAGCCTCCGGCAGAATTATAGGCTTTTACAGCCTTGCCCCGGCTTCGATCGGCTTCGATCAAACACCCGCCGCAGTTAGCCGTGGCCTCCCGAGACATGATGTTCCGGGGTTCAGGCTCGCGCGCCTCGCGGTCGATGTCCGTGCTCAAGGGCATGGGCTTGGCGGCCAGCTTTTGCTCGCCGCGGGAAAACGCTGCCTTCGGGCCGCCGCTGAGATCGGTGGCGTCGCCTTGGTCATCGACGCCAAGAATGAACGCGTGGCAGGTTGGTATGCCAGCTACGGCGCGCTGCCCCTTCTCGATCCACCTGCACAGCCGCCGATACCAATGATCATGGCATTGGCAACGTTGCATGCCGCATTGAAAGCCGCTGGGAAACTCTGAGCAACGTTCGCACAATCGGGCGATACCATGACGGTTGGTGTCCGCCAGTTTGCCGCCGGTTATCTCAATCGAAGCAAAAGGAAAGGGAGCGGGGAAGGGGTGCCCGATCATCCCGGCGGGCGACATCCGGAGCCTCAACCATGTCCCGCACCCCCAATCGTTTCTCGAGAACCCGCGCCGAAGTCGCAAGCCCGGCGCGCATCATCACCGACGCCATCATCGCCAAGCTTGAGGAGGGGGTCAGCCCGTGGCGCAAGCCCTGGACCCGCGCCGGCAATATTGGGCGGCCGCTGCGCGCCTGCGGGTTGCCGTACAAGGGGATCAACGTTCTCTACCTCTGGGCGATCGCCGAGCAGAGGGGCTATGGCCGCCCGACCTGGATGACCTATCGCCAGGCCCGGGAATTCGGTGCCCAGGTCCGCAAGGGCGAAAGCGGCACGCTGGCCGTGTTCTACAAGGCGTTCAGCGCCACCGACACCGATGCCGTCAGTGGCGAAGAGACCAGCGCGATGCGCCGCGTGATGCGTGCCTACACCGTGTTCAATGTCGACCAGATCGACAATCTTCCCGACCGCTTTGCACCGATGCCGGTAAAGGCAGTGGTCAGTGACGAAAGCCATCGCGCCGAGATCGACGCTTTCATTGCGGCATCGGGCGCCAGAATTGTCCACGGCGGCAACCAGGCCTGTTACATTCCGAGCCGCGATCTCATCGAGCTGCCAAACCCCCCGGCGTTTGAGAGCTACGCCCATTATGGCGCCACCGCCGCCCACGAACTGTCGCACTGGACCGGGCATCCGACCCGCCTCGACCGCGATCTCAACACCCGCTTCGGCAGCGACAAATATGCCGCGGAAGAACTTGTCGCCGAACTGGCGAGCGCGTTCATTGGCGCCGACCTGGGGTTGCCGGTGACCCATCTCGACAATCATGCCAGCTACATCGACCACTGGCTCGGCATCCTCAAAAAGGACGAGCGCGCCCTGATGACGGCGGCGGCCAAAGCCGAGGAGGCTGCGGGCTATCTTCTTGGGCTTTATGGTCGCGCCACTGGCGAGGCCGATTCCGAAGATGCGGCAGCGCCTGCCCCGGAGCCACTCGACATCGCCGCCTGAACGCGATGGTGGCCGAGGCTGCACCGTCATGCCGGCATTTCGGCGTCACACCCACACAACCGGACCGAAAGGGAAGGGGGCGGCACTGCTGCGACCAGTCCCGGTCAGGAGAGGAACAGCATCATGACCGTTCACGCCATCAACGCCAGCGTCGACCCGAACCTGATTGCCAAGGTCACGCGACTGTTCAACCAGACCGAAGGCGATATCGCAGCCGAACTGCTGCAGAACGCACGCCGCGCTGGTGCTTCGAAAGTCACTGTTACGGTGGTGCCATGCGGCGACGATCGCGCCATGCTCGTCGTCGCCGACAATGGCCGCGGCATCGATAATCCGGCCAAGCTGCTGCGTCTGGGTGCTTCAGGGTGGGACAATGACACGATCGCGCGTGAAGACCCGGCCGGGATGGGCGTGTTCAGCCTCGCCGGCCGCGCGGTGCGCGTCACCACCCGCGCCAACGGAACCCCAGGTTGGTCGGTCAGCATCGCGCCCGATGACTGGACGTCGGGCCATGATATCCCTTTGCAAAGCTGCGTGCGAACGCCCGGCACGACGTTCAGCGTCGAGATCTCCGCCGGCCGCATCAAGGATGCCATTCGGGCCATCGAGGCTGCCGCCCGCTATTGTCCGATCGAAGTCGAACTCAATGGCCAGCTGGTCACGCGCCTCGATTTTCTCGAGGGCGCCGAATACGGAACGACGTTCGAGGGCCTGCGGATCGGCGTGATCAACGCCCAGGATCGCTGCAGCCTCTACAACCCGTCGATCAATTTCCATGGGATGACCGTTCCGCACAAGCTGCCGACCGTTGGCGAAGTCGGCAGCCACAAGAGCTGGTACGCCAGGATCGACATCATCGATTGTCCGGCGCTGCAACTGACGTTGCCGGCGCGCAAGGAAGTCGTTGCGTCGCCATTCCTCGCTGCACTCGATACGGCGGTTGAAGCGGCGATCTATGCGGCCATCGCCAAACGCGGCCACCATCGGTTGCCCTTCGAGAACTGGTGCCGGGCCACGGCGCTCGGCGTGGCACTTCCCCCTGCCAAAGAAGGCTTGGCTCCGTTCGTTGCAGCAACCAACGATCTCTCGCTGTCGAACGACTATAATCAGGAGCCACGTATCGGAGCCGAACTTGTGCTGATCGACCAGTTCGAGCCGGCCGAAGAGCAGAGCCTCGGTCGGGCGCTCGCGGTATCGGGCGATGGCGTCGCGACGAGGCTGGTGCGCTCCGAACCGGGGTTCATAGGCTATGATTGGTACGACCGCCTCGGGGCCGTCGAATCCTTGCGCTTCATCGTCAAGCAGGGCGCTGCAATTTATGTCGACACGCTCGGCGCTGATGTTCTCAACCTTGCCGATCCGCAGGTCGATGCGATCGCGGCCGAACTGACCGTCATCATGGACGGGCTCCCGCAGGTTTTTCAGCTTAACACTGACCTGCTTTTGCAGCCGGATGACAATTACGAACTCGGGTGCGCCAGTATCGCTGTCGTCAAGGGCGGCGTTGCTGGTACTGATGCACTGACACCGGCGATCCTCGCCGATTATCTCGACAACGCCTATTTCTGCAGCTCGGACGACCGCGACTGCGACAGCTTCGATACCCAGCTGCGCGCCTGGCGGGAGGACAGCATCCGCATCGCCGCGGTCATTCTCGAGGGCGAGGCTGCCGCTGACCGGATCGCGCTCGAAATGGCGTTCGACCGCCATCTCAAATGGCTGGTCCCCAAGGGCCAGCGGCTGACGCTGTCCTTTGCCGGCGATGTCCTCGACATCGCCATCACCTCCGAAGCCGGCACCGCCTGACGCCAGCAAGCGTAACCAGCAAACATGGGGAGCATCGCCATGCGCATCACCGGACTTGCCGTGCTGTCGCCGGTCCATCTGCCACGCGCCGACATTGCCGCGATCGAAGCCGTTCTGCGGGAGCCGACCGATTGCGAAGGTCGCAACAACTTCGAGCTGCACGGGATTGCTATCGAGGCCCACGCCTTCGGCTTCTTCCTCAGCACCGCGGCGATCCTGGAAGATATCCGGGCGCCCGAGGTCTCGGAGACGCTCTGGGGTATCCTCTCCGATGCCGAATTCCAGGGCTGCGAATGGGTGCTCATCGATCGCGACGAGCCGGCAGATACGGCGCGCCCATGCTTCGACTGAACGCCCCGGGGAGGCAAGGGTCGAGGCAGACGTCTGGTCGACCGAGGGTCTCCCTGC
>JANYCM010000324.1 GCA_025360285.1 Sphingomonadales bacterium | reverse complement strand
CGGCGGCGACGACCTCGCGCCGCCGTCCAGGCGTCAGAGCTTTTTTGACAGAACATCCTGCAGGATATGCTTGTCCAGGCTCAGGTCCGCGACCAGCTGCTTGAGCTTGCGGTTCTCTTCCTCGAGCAGCTTCAGGCGACGCAACTCGCCCACGCCCAGCCCGCCATACACCTTCTTCCAACGGTAGAACGTCTGCTCCGAAATGCCCATCCGCCGGATCACCTCCGCCACCGGCGTGCCCGTCTCCGCCTGCTTAAGCGCGAACGCGATCTGCTCGTCCGCGTACTTCGACTTCTTCATATCCAGCTCCTTGCCCGCAGGCTCTAAAGGGCCGGAAAACTCTCGCTCAAACTCGATGAAAAAACAGGGAGGACGTCAAAAAAAATTTTCTGTGGGCCAATTTGTCGCCGATGTAGCAAGACTTGGAATCAGGTGCTGTCACGATCGACAATCAGCCGATTTGGACCCGCCGCGCTGGCGCCCACGCCACTGCGTCAATTCGAGTGATTTGACTCGGGCGGTGCATCCGCCAATCCTGCCTGCATGAAACGCGAGCCCCATGTCCCTCGAGTGCTGCGACCCGCGCCACTGCAACAGCGCACCGGTGTCGTCGCCGGTTTTGCCGGGCTGCTGGCCTTTATCACTATGGCCAACGCTTCAGCGCTTTATACGATATTGCGTATCTCTGACGCGGTGGCGCCAGCAAGTCGCGCCATTATCGGCACAATATTATGGCGCCTATTCTTTGCACTCGCCATGCTCGCGGGTTTCACGGGATGGTGGATGGTGGCGGGCCGCGGCAGGCGGCGCGTCGCGCAAGCTGAGGACGACCAACATACCGACGGGTTGCTGGCCGAAATCGCCGCTCACCGGATGACTGATGCGGCGCTGACGCGTGCCAAGGAAGCAGCCGAGGCCGCCAACCTTGCCAAGAGCCGATACCTTGTCGGCGTCAGCCATGAGATACGCTCGCCGCTCAACGCCATCTACGGCTATGCCCAGTTGCTGGAGCGCGGTGCCGGGATCGCGCCAAGAGAGGCCGGCACCGTCATCCGCCGTTCTTCGGAACATTTGACCAATATCGTCGATGGCCTGCTCGACATTTCGCGTATCGAAAGCGGGGTCGTGAAACTCAATCGCGACGTCGTGCCCTTGCCGGCATTCCTTGAATCGATCGTAGCGATGTTCCGGATGCAGGCCGAAAACAAGGGGCTGGAGTTTCACTATCGACCCGCCGCCAACCTGCCGGCCTTTGTGCGTACCGATGAAAAGCGCCTGCGCCAGATCCTCATCAACCTGTTGTCCAACGCCATCAAATACACGCCGCAAGGGTCGGCGACCCTGACGGTGCGGTATCGCGGCCTGGTCGCTGAATTCGAAATTGCCGATACCGGCATTGGCATTCCCGCCGATGAAATTGACCGCATTTTTGAACCCTTTGAACGGGGCAGCGGCGATGCCGCGCGCGCCCAGCCGGGGACCGGACTTGGCCTCGCCATAACCCGTGTCCTGGCCCAGGTGATGGGTGGTGATGTCGCCGCCACCAGCGTGCCGGGCGCCGGCAGCGTGTTCAGGCTGCGGCTGCTGCTTGCCGAACCTGGTGACGCCCTTGCCGCCACCGCTCGGCAGCGGTTGATCACGGGTTACACCGGCCGCCGCCGCACCATCCTGCTTGTTGATGATGATCCGGTGCAACTGGCCGTCCTGCAAAGCCTGCTGCGGCCGCTGGGTTTCAACGTATATGCCGCCAATAATGGCCCGGATGGCATTGATCTGGCGCTGCGCTGTGCGCCTGATCTTGTGCTCCTCGATATTCAGATGCCGGCCATGTCGGGCTGGCAGGTGGCGGCACGCCTGCGCGCCATTGCCGTTGGGCCGCCCGACGGCGCTCGATTGAAAATACTGCTGGTGTCGGCCAATGCTCATGAATTAACCGCGGGCGGCGATGGTGCGGCGGCACATGACGGCTTTATTGCCAAGCCTGTTGAACTTGAAGCGCTGCTCGATTCGATCGCCAGCCAGCTTGGGCTGGAATGGCAATCCGACACGGGCGTCGCCAAGGACATGGCGTTGCCGGCCGCCGATCTTGCGGCGGCGGCAAGCAATTTTGCCGAGCTTCGCCGGCTCGGGCAGGTCGGCCATGTTCGCGGTATTGAGGCCGCGTTGTCGACACTAGCCAGTGAAGTGCCGGCCAGCGGCCCGCTGGTCGATCAATTGCGCGGGCATGTCCGGGCTTTTGATCTTGGTGGCTATCTGCGATTGCTGGACGCCCATGGCTAGCATCCCGTCCGGCGCGGCGACGATCCTTGTCGTCGATGATACGCTTGAATCGCTGAAGTTTGTTTCAGCAGCGCTGGAAGCGGCGGGCATGACCGTCCTGGTTGCCAGCAACGGCGCGGCAGCGCTGCAATCGTTGGCGCTGGCGGTGCCTGACCTTGTTATCATGGATGCCGTGATGCCGGGGCTGGACGGGTTCGAGACCACCCGGCGCATCAAGGCCGATCCGCGCCTTGCCGCCATTCCGGTGATCTTCATGACCGGACTCACCGAAACCGAACATGTCGTTCGCGGGCTCGCCGTCGGCGGCGTTGATTATGTCACCAAGCCGATCATTGTTGATGAATTGCTGGCGCGCATTCGTGTCCATCTTGCCAACGCGCGCATCGCGCGGGGCAGCCAGGCTGTGCTTGACGATGGTGGCCGTTCCCTGCTTGCCCTTGATTCCGCCGGCACGCCCCTATGGTCAACGCCGCGCACCAAAGTGATCCTGGCGCAGCATTTCACTGATGCGGCGACGTTCGCAATGCTGGCCGAAACCCTGCTGCGGCTCGCCGAAGGGGGCGATCAGGGTGTTCATTGCCAGCCCGTTGCAGGTGGCCGGCTGGAAGCAACACTAATAGCGCGCAGTGGCCCGGATGAATGGCTGTTCCGCATCAGCGAAACCGCCGATGGCGCCGAAGAAGGCCTGCTGGCGGCACGCCACGGCCTCACTGATCGCGAGGCCGAAGTGCTGCTATGGATCAGCCGCGGCAAGGCCAACCGCGAAATCAGCGAAATATTGGGCATTTCGCCGCGAACGGTGAACAAGCATCTTGAACAGGTGTTCGAAAAAATGGGCATCGAAAACCGCGCCTCGGCGGCGGCGGCGGCGGTGAAAACGCTGACGCAATAAGGCGGCAACACGAGCCGTTGAGGCCCCGCCGGCCCGTGCCCCGCCGGCCTGCGACGGACCGTCATACGTCAAATGCCCCATTGGCCGGTCTGTAGTGGCCCCATAACTCTTTGTTACGGCAAGATGGCGGCATAGTCACAACCGTAAACGAGGGCGCAGCCGAGGGGAAGAGCAGCATACATTGAATATCAAGGGTTTAGGGGGTCAAAAAATGACAGCACGCTTCCAGGCGAAAGCCACTTTGCTGGCGGCAAGCATGTTGACTACAGGCATTTTCATTGCTGCGCCGGCGTTTGCGCAGGCCGTTACGACAACCGCCGATGCCGCTGACGGTACCGACGCCATCATCGTCACCGCCACCCGCCGATCGACCTCGCTCGCCGACGTGCCGATCAACATATCGGCCATTGGCTCGGAGCAGTTGCAGTCGCAGCGCATCAGCGACATTCGCGGGCTTGCCGATTTCACCCCTGGCGTGACGATCAACCAGACTGGCCCGCGCGCCACCGGCACGATCATTCTGCGCGGTCTTTCCGCCGATGACACCAGCGATTTCGGCAATAATGGTGACAATGCCGTCGCCATCTACATGGGCGAAGTGCCGCTTTATCAAGATTTCAAGCTGCTCGATTTGCAGCGTGTCGAGGTGCTGCTCGGGCCGCAAGGCACGCTTTACGGGGCCGGCACGCTCGCCGGGGCCATTCGCTACATCCCCAATCGTCCCGACACCGAAAAATTCAGCCTTGATGTCCATGTGCGTGGTTCGTCGGTTTCGCATGGCAGCCAGTTGGGCGTTCAGGGCGATTTCACCGTCAACATTCCGATCGTCAAGGATCATATCGCGCTGCGCAGCACCGCCGGCTATTATTATGAACCCGGTTTCATTGATTACCCTTTCCTGCTGCAAAAGCCTGGCACCTCGCTGCCGCAGCCCGGCGGCAAGAACAACACCACAGTCACATCACCGCAATATCAGGCCAATTTCTTCCGCGCCAATGACGTCAATTTTGAGCGCACCTGGACGACGCGCAACACGCTGCTGCTCGAAGCCAATGAAAACCTGAAGGGCTATCTTACCTTCGCTTTCCAGCAGACCAAGACCAATGGCCGCCAATCAAATGGCGCCGGGGCGTTTAACACCGGTGACTATGAGGGCCCCTGGCGCTATCTGGAACCGGCCGACCGCCGTGCCTATCTTTACAGCTTTGAGCTGCAAGCCAATCTTGGCCATATCGCCCAATTGGTCTCTTCAACCGCCTACACGCTTCAGAACAACAACCGCATTTCAGACAATACGGATCTGCTACTCGATCTGAATTACAGCTATGAGGCCTTTCCGGCTTTTTCCTCTTATGCCAAGAACCATAATCGCAACGAACAATTCACCCAGGAATTGCGGCTGGTGTCGACGCACGGCGGCCCGATCAGCTGGACCCTGGGCGGTTTTTACAACCATCTGAAAAATCAGGGCGATCGCCAGGAATACACGCCCGGCTTTGCCAATTTCATCAGCTCGCCACGTGTCGATGACCTGGAATATATTTCGTTTATCGACAATTCGAACAAGGAAAAGGCGGTTTTTGGTGAACTGACGTGGAAATTCACCGATGCTTTCCAGATCACCGGCGGCGGGCGCTATTATAAATATGATGCGACGGCGCGCGGTGGCACCGATTTGCCGCTATTCGGCGGTGGGTTGATGCGCACGCCCTATCCACTGATCCAGTTTGCGCCCTCACGGATCGGTTCGGGCAAGTCGAGCGCTGACGGTTTCGTTTACAAGGCCAATGCCTCCTATAAATTCCGTGAGGGGCTGCTGATCTATGGCACTTTCTCGACTGGCTATCGCATCGGCGGGCCGAACACGGTGGCGCCCTGCATCCTGCCCTTGTCGCCGGGGCAGAATGTCTGCGCCTTGCCGAACGAACTTTTCTATGGCCCCGACAAAACCTATAACAAGGAAATCGGGGTTCGCGGCACTTTCTTCGATGGCCGGCTGACCATCAACCTCGATGCCTATCACATCCTGTGGAAGGATTTGCAGGTCGGCAGTCAGACGGTCAATGGTGCCGTCGGGATCAACACCAATGCCGGCGCCGCCGTATCCCAGGGTGTCGAGTTCAACGGCACGGCCAAGCTTACCGATAGCCTGTCGCTGGCGGCAACCTATGCCTATACCGACGCGCACCTGACCAAGGATGCGCCTGACCTGATCACCGTCGGCACCCAGAAGTTCACGGCCTTTGCCGGGGATCGCCTGCCAGGATCACAGAAGCATTCTGGCAGCCTGATCGCCACCTACAAGACGCCACTGTCCGACACCGCCGATCTAACCTTGAACTGGGCACTGACATATCATGGCGATGTCTTCACCAAGACGGGCAACCGCGGTTATGGTGAGACGATCCCCGATTATTGGCTCAACCGCGCCTCGGCCAATGTGAAAATCGGCCGCTATGATTTCGGCGTCTATGCGACCAATATTTTCAATGTTTACGCCGTCAGTTCGATCGGCAATGATTACAGCAAGATCGGGGTACAGAATACGTCGTTCGGAATCACTCGGCGCTACTATAGCTATGCCGTCATCACGCCGCGGACGGTGGGTTTTGAAGCCAGGGTGCACTTCTGACACCAGCCGGCGTCAGATTGATGGGCTTGTCACCTCCGCGTCAGCGGGGGTGACAGTTCAAAGCGCTATTCCCGCCTCTGCGAAAAATGCTTGCACCGGTGCCAGCGCGGCTTCATGCGCCCGCCAGCGCGCCACAGAATCGCGGTACATCGGCCGCCGCACCTGTGCCGCGCTGGGTGTCGCCACGGCAGCGCTGTTGGTGTGAAAATCAAGCGCCGCGTCGGTCCATTCCAGCCCACAATGGGCAAACAGCCGCCGGCTTTCGGCCTCCTGATTGGTGACCAGGTCTTCATACTGGAGTTGCAGCACCCGGCCGGGCACCAGACCCTCCCAAAACGCCATCAGCCGGTCGAAGCGGGCATAGTAGCGCGCGGTATCCAGCAGATCATGACTATAGGCATAATAGGCCGAGGTGGTGGCAAACAGATTTTTGTAATTGCTCCACACCGTGTCCATCGGATGCCGGCGCAGGCAGACGATGGACGCCCGCGGCAAGGCCCGGGCGATATGGCCGATATAGAGGAAATTGGCGGGCAATTTGTCGATGAAGCGCCCGTCAGCACGCCGGCGGTGCTGGCTGGCATGGGCCATATAGGCGGCACCGACCGCATCGGGCGATAGCGCCGCGGACGCAGCGATGGTTTCCGGGTCGGTGACGAAGCGCGATTTCGTGCCGCCAAGCTGCTTGATCGCGAGCGGCATGGCCTGCAATTCGCCAGCGCTGTGAACGCCCGGATGCGATGACAGGATTCGATCAACCAGTGTCGTCCCGGTGCGCGGCATACCGGTGATGAAAATTGGCGCATCAGTGCGGGCGCTGGCGCCGGCGAAAAAGCCGGGGCGACGAAACCCGGCCTCAAGGGCATCAAAGATCGCCGCATCGCCGGCAAAATCATAGCCGATGCGGGCTTTATGGGCGGTGTTGGCGGCGTCGAGATGGCGAAATGCCGCCGCCGCCTCGCCCAGGTCCTCATATTCCTTGGCCAGCGCATAGCGGATACGCAGCGCATCATCGGCCCCCGGCTGCCGTGCCAGCACCGCCTCCAGCCGGTCGATATGATTGGCCGCACGGCTTGCCTTGGCGAGACCCGACAGGGCGTAATGCGCCCGGCCATTGGCGGGTGATTGCGCCAGGATGGCCTCATGCTGTGCCGCCGCATCCGCCGTCCGGCCGACAAAACCCAGCGCCATGGCAAGATTGTAGCGATATTCGATCTTGCCGCCATCAAGTGCCACCGCCGGTTCAAAGGCCCGCAAGGCTGCCTGATGGTCGCCGAGCCGGGCGTGAATGTTGCCGATGGTATCGAAGGTCAGCGCGTCGTCCGGCCCCATGGCTTCGGCGGCAAGCGCGGCGCTGCGCGCTTCGCCATCACGGCGAAGCAGGATTAGCAGCCGCGCCTGTTGCGCCAGATATTCTGCCGTCGGAGCGATGGCGATGGCGGCTTCGACATGGCCGAGCCCGGCGCTGACCCGGCCTTCGCTTGCATCAGCTATGCCGAGCAGGAAACGGCCTTCGGCGGCCGACGCCGGTTGCGCAGCAAGCGCGGCGGCGTGATGCCGCACCGCCGCCATGTCGCCGCGTGCCAGCGCTTGGCGGGCCAGGCTCACCGCTCGCTCAAGGCCGCGGGCGCGGCGGGCGCGGATAGATGATGAAATCGCCCTCATTGCCGATGACCGGCGCATCGGCCATGCGATGGACCGCCGCCTGCAACCGCGCCGGCGCGTCGGCCGGCAGTTCAAGCGGGTGCTCATCGGGATGGGCAGCGGCTTGCATCCCGTAATCCTTGCCCGGCGTGCTCGTCATTTCGATATGGGCGCCGAGCAGCATGGCAACCGGGTGCGCCTTGGCGAAGGCGGCAAGACGATCGGCGCTGGCCACAAAGATTGGGAACTGATCGGTCGGCACATAGAGGCGGCCCGCATAGAGCATATCGCCCGAAAACAGGAGGTGAGTTTTGGCATCATAGACCATAATATGCGCCGGTTCATGTCCTGGCGTCGGGATGATCGACAGTGGGCGGCCGCCCAGATCAAAAGTGGCGATGTCGGCCGGCCAATGCGCCACGCCGAAGAAAGCGGCGACGTCTTCGGGTTTCAGGCCAACCACCGTCGTATCGGGCCGCGCCGCGAACTCGCTGTCGCCCTGATGATGGTCACCGTGGCTGTGCGAATGCGCCACGACCAACGGGATCGACGCCCGGTGGTGGCTGGCGAGCCAGCCGGCGATCAGCGCGTCCACGGTGGGACGGATCGCCAGCCCGCCGGCACCGGTGTCGATCAACAGTGCCCGATCGCGGCCGAATAGCAGATAGAGGAAGGGCGCTTCGAAATTGGTACGCACCGATTGCCGGATGACAAAGGTGTCGCTGTCATAGCGCTGCACCTGGGTCTGCGGTGCGGCGGGGGTTGAGGCATCAATCCAATGCGCAAAAGGGTGCTGGCCCACAGCGGCGGCAGGGCAGGGCGCCAGCCCCAGCGTCAGAGCCAACCACAGGCCGAAAGCACGATAGTCAGCCGGCATGATCAATCTCCTGGCCTTTGGGTGAACCAATGCACGAAAGGGATGGCGCTCCGCATCCGAGATCATTATGGTTTATTACGGATCGGCTCAATCGTAATATTTTAGTCGGTTACCCATGCTTCGACAGACATTCGTCCTGTGGAGATTTGATCATGCCGCCCTGGTCCCGCAAGTCTCGTGTTGCCGGCGTTCTTGCGGCGGCGTTGTTGGCGGCTTCATGTGGTCAGCCCTCCGGTCCACCACCGGCGCGAACCGACTTTACTATTGGCTGGTCGATCTATGCCGGGTGGATGCCCTGGCCCTATGCCCAGCAAGCCGGCATCGTGAAGAAATGGGCCGACAAATATGGCCTCAACATCAAGATGGTGCAGGTTAATGACTATGTCGAATCGGTGAACCAATACACGGCTGGCAAGCTCGATGGCGTCACGGTAACCAACATGGACGCGCTGACCATTCCCGCCGCCGGCGGCAAGGACAGCAGCGCCGTGATCATCGGCGACTATTCCAACGGCAATGATGGCATCGTGCTGAAGAACGCCCGATCGCTTGCCGACATCAAGGGTCGCACCGTCAACCTGGTCGAGCTTTCGGTATCGCATTATCTGCTGGCCCGGGCTCTGGAGACGGTGAAACTGGGCCTGACCGATGTGAAGACGGTCAATACTGCCGACGCCGATATTGTCGGCGCTTTTACGGCCCCAGCCGTTACGGCCGCCGTTGCCTGGAACCCGCAACTCAATGAAATGAAGGCGCTGCCCGGCGCTGTGCTGGCGTTTGATTCGTCGAAAATTCCCGGCGAGATTCTCGATCTCATGGTCGTTGACAGCGCGACGCTGAAGGCCAACCCCAATCTCGGCAAGGCCCTGGCGGGGATCTGGTACGAAACGATCACATTGATGCAGCGCCAGGATGCGCAGGGCGCGGCCGCCCGTGCAGCCATGGCGAAACTGGCAGGATCGACCTCCGCGTCGTTCGATGCCCAGCTTTCAACAACGCACCTTTATGCAACGCCGGCCGAAGGTGTGGCGGCGGCCGCGGCCCCCGAACTCGTCACAACCATGACGCGGGTGCGTGACTTCAGCTTTTCCAAGGGACTGTTCGGGCCGGGTGCGAAATCGCCCGATGCCATCGGCATGGCCTTTCCCGCCGGCAAGACGCTCGGCAATACAGCCAATGTGAAGCTGCGCTTCGATCCCGCCTTCATGCAGTTCGCCGCCGACGGCAAGCTGTAGGCGCGCGCGCGGTGCGACTGGTCAACATACGGCCAAATCGTCGCACGGCGGTGCTGCTGGGGGCCGCGCCGTTGCTCCTCCTCGTGCTGACCTATCTGATCGCCTCGGCAAGCCGTCACGCCTTCAATCCGGCGGACAAGATCCTGCCGACGCCGGGCGCCATGATCGCCGCCATGCGCCTGCTGGTGCTGGTTCCCGATCCGATGACCGGTGAGCGACTTTTCTGGTCCGATACCTTTGCCAGCCTCGGGCGACTGGGCCTCGGACTGGCGATATCCACGGTATCGGCGCTGTTGGTCGGCCTGGTGCTGGGCCTGGTCCCGGCGGTGCGCGCCACCTTCGGGCCGACGGTCACCACCATCGCGGTGATCCCGCCGATTGCCCTGCTGCCGATCCTGTTCATCGCCTTCGGTCTCGGTGAAGCGGCAAAAGTCGCGCTGATCGTCATTGGCATATTGCCGCTGATGATCCGCGACATCGCCGCTCATGTCGAAGCGTTGCCGGCCGAACAATTGATCAAGGCGCAGACCCTGGGGGCCAGCACTTGGCAACTGGCGCTGCGGGTGGCGCTGCCGCAGGCCATGCCGCGGCTTATCCAGGCGGTGCGGCTGTCGCTGGGGCCAGCCTGGGTGTTCCTCATTTCGGCCGAGGCCATCGCGTCCGATGTCGGGCTGGGTTACCGCATCTTCCTGGTTCGCCGCTATCTGTCGATGGAAATCATCCTGCCCTATGTAGCGTGGATTGCCCTGCTGGCGATTGCCATGGACGCGGCGCTGCGGTTCATCAGCCGGCGCGGCTTCGCCTGGGCGCATGTATCACGATGACGGCGATGCTCTCGCTCCGCAACGTCTGGGTCGAATATGGCGACAAGATCGTGCTGGAACGCGTCGATCTCGACATTGCCGAGCGAAGCTTTGTGTCGATCGTCGGGCCGTCGGGGGCGGGAAAGAGCACGCTGCTGCGCCTGCTGCTCGGTCAGGAGGCGCCAACCCGTGGCCACATCCTGCTCGATGGCAAAGCCTTGAAGCCCGAATGCGGCCCGGATCGCGGCGTGGTGTTCCAACGCTATTCGGTGTTCCCGCACCTCGATGCCCGGCACAATGTGCTGTTCGGCCTCGAATGCGCGCGCGCGCCGCTGACCGGGCGCCTGTTCGGCGGCGCCCGCCGCGCCGGGCTGGCGGAAGCCGATGCGATGCTGGCGGCCGTGGGGCTGGCCGACAGTCGCCATGTCTATCCGGCGCAGATGTCGGGCGGGATGCAGCAACGTCTGGCGATCGCCCAGGCGCTGGTCAAGCGGCCGCGCATCCTGCTGCTCGATGAACCGTTCGGCGCGCTCGATCCCGGTATTCGCAGCGACATGCACATGCTCATCACCCGGCTGTGGCGCGAACATGCCCTGACCATCGCGATGGTAACGCATGACATCGGCGAGGCTTTCGCGCTGGCGACGCGCGTGCTGACGCTCGACAAGCGCCGTCATGATCCCCACGCCCCGCATCGTTATGGTGCCACGGCCGTCTATGATCTGACGCTCGATCGCCGGGTGGCGGCGGAAAGTGCTACCGCTTCTAGTATTACGATTGACGAAATTGATAATAACTGAGACTGATAAATCATGACCGATGACACCCTTGGCACGGGCCTTTCGCGGCTGAGCATGAGCCTGCCGTCCGACCTGTTTCGCCAGCTTGATGTGATGGTGCAGGAACGCGGGCTACCGTCGCGTTCGCAACTCATCGCCGAATTGATCCGCCATGCGCTGGCCGATCATGGCGAGGAAACCCACCCCGATGCCCTGCTCGCCGGCACCATCACGCTGGTCTATCGCTCCAACATGGGACGCGTTCGCGAATTGCTGGCGCAGACTCAGCATGAATATCTGAAGGAAGTCATTTCGGCGCAGCACGTCTTTCTGGAGGATGACCAGTCGCTGGAAGTCCTGCTGGTGCAGGGGCCGGCCACCCGGCTGCGCGACCTGTGCGACGCGCTGCGCAAGGTGCGCGGTGTTCAACAATTGCGGCTGGTCACCACCACGGCACTGCTCCCGCCGCTGCATGAACAGGTCAGCTTTCGCGGTGCCAAAGCCAGGAAGGCCGCCTGATGGTTGCCCTGGGTGATCCGCTCGCCGCCCGCGCCCATGCCCGGGCGATGGAAGGCACTGTCGCCGACGCTATGCCGGTCCTGCCGCCCGTCGCCGGCGACCTGCCCGCCGGCGTGGCGGCGGAGGACCTGCTGTGGGAGGAACGCATTGCCGGCGGTGGCTATGCGTCACGGTGTTTGCCGCGGGGCTCGCGGACGCGGTTGATCGATGTCGATGGCGATGCCTGTGCGTCGATCCTGGTCTTCAACGCCGACATGCCGACCGAGCGGCTGAATGTCGCCGACACGCTCAAGATTCAATGGAACGCCTATCTTGGCGTCGGTAAGTTGCTGCTGTCCGACATGGGCCGGGTGTTGATGAGCATTGTTGCGGATGATGCGGAGACGCACGACGCCTTCTGTGGCGCCTCCAACGCGGCCGCCAATGCCCGGGCCTATGGCGAGGGCGGCAATTGGAGTGCTTATCCCAATGCGCGCGACCGGCTGTTGCTTGGCGCGGCAAAGCATGGCCTGGGCCGCCGCGATGTGCATCCGTGCATAAACCTGTTCAAGGGCGTCGCCATTGCTGCGGATGGCGCGACCATTCCCGCCTTGGGGCCGTTCGCGCCGGGCCGGGCTGTCACGCTGCGCGCCGAAATGGATGTGATCCTGGTGATTGCGAACTGTCCGCATGTTCTGGATCGCCGGCCGTGGCGGGTAACGCCGCTGCGCGCCACCGCCTGGCGTGGGCCGGTTGCCGACGAACAGGATGCGATCCGCAATGCGACACCGGAAGGCCGCCGCGCCTTTCTGAATGTCGATGATTATTACCGCCGCTAGGAACCCGACGTGACCGATCACGCCCTGCAAGGTCTGGATGGCCCGGTGCTTCACGACGAGGTGATCGCGGCGCGCGCCCCCTGGCGGCACCGGATCAATGCCGGCCAGTCGCTGCGCATCGTCGATCTGGAAGGCAATCAGGCTGTGGATTTCCTGCTCTATGCGGCCGGTGACGACAGCGAGCGTTACAGCGCCCAGGACACGATCGCCGCGCAGGCCAACATCTTCCTGCGCCGGGGTACCCCGCTGCTCTCCAACGAGGGCCGCACGATGATGACGATCACCGGCACGGCGGTTGACTATCATGATACGATCGGCGGCGCCTGTTCGTGCGAATCGAATACGCTGCGCTACGGCCATCACACCAAGGCGCAACATGCCTGTGTCGATAATTTCCTCGATGCCAATCTGCGGGACGGCCGCGGCAAGCGCGACATAGTCCCGAATATCAATTTTTTCATGAACGTGCCGGTGGAAGCCGATGGCGCGCTTGGCATCGTCGATGGCATTTCGGCGCCAGGCCTGACGGTCGATCTGCGCGCCGAGATGGACGTCATTGTCGTCGTTTCAAATTGCCCGCAGATCAACAACCCCTGTAACGGCTTCAATCCCACGCCCGTCCGCATGATCGTTACGGCGTGAGCTTCGATACTGTCCTCATCGCCAATCGCGGCGCCATTGCCTGCCGCATCATCCGGACGCTGCGGCAGATGGGGTTGCGATCGGTCGCGGTCTATTCGGATGCCGATGCCGGGTCGCTGCACGTTGCCGAGGCCGATCTGGCGATTTGCATCGGCGCCGGACCGGCGGCCGAGAGCTATCTCGATGTCGGCGCTATCCTGGCGGCGGCGCGTGAAAGCGGGGCAGGGGCCATACATCCGGGCTATGGCTTCCTGGCCGAAAACGCCGGTTTTGCCGAGGCGTGCGCGGCGGCCGGAATCGTCTTCATCGGGCCGACGGCCGATAATATCCGCGCCTTTGGCTTAAAGCACAGCGCCCGCGCGCTGGCCATCGCCCATGGCATTCCGCTGGCACCGGGCAGCGACCTGCTGGTGGACGCCGATGCGGCGGTTGCGGCGGCGGACGCCATCGGCTTTCCGATCATGCTGAAAGCGACCGCCGGCGGTGGCGGCATCGGCATGAAGATTTGCCGCGATGAAGCTGATATCCTTGACGGCTTCGCCAGTGTCGCCCGCATGGGCGCGGCGAGTTTCGGCGATGCCGGCGTCTTCCTCGAACGCTATGTCGAACGCGCTCGCCATATCGAGGTGCAGATTTTCGGCGATGGCGAGGGCCGGGTCATCGCGCTGGGCGAACGCGATTGTTCTTTGCAGCGCCGCAACCAGAAGGTCGTCGAGGAGGCCCCCGCATCGAATCTGCCCGCCGAGATCCGGGCCGGCTTGATCGCTGCGGCGGTGCGTCTGGGCGAAGCGGCGCGCTATCGTTCGGCCGGGACCGTCGAATTCCTGTATGACGAAGCGCGCGGCGATTTCTTCTTCCTGGAGGTCAACACCCGGCTTCAGGTCGAGCACGGCGTCACCGAGCAGGTGATGGGAATCGATCTTGTCGAATGGATGATCCGCGGCGCTGCTGGTGATTTTGCGTTCCTGGATGCCCCGCCGTGCAAAGCCAAGGGCGCTTCGATCCAGGTCAGGCTCTATGCCGAAGACCCGGCGCTTAATTACCGGCCGACGTCGGGCACGCTTACCGATGTCGCTTTCCCGGCTGTCCGCGTCGAAACCTGGGTGGCGAGCGGCACCGAGGTCAGCAGCTTCTACGATCCGATGCTTGCCAAACTGATTGTCACCGGGCCCGACCGCGCGGCGGCTGTGCGCGCCATGCAGGCGGCGCTCGATGAAACCCGCATCGCAGGCATTGAAACCAATTTGCGCTGGCTGCGCGATGTCGTCCGAACCCCGGCCTTTGTCTCGGGCCAGGTGTCGACCCGCGCCTTGGAAGCGGTGGTGTATCAACCGCGCAGCCTGCGGGTGATCGCCGGCGGCACTGCGACCAGCGTGCAGGATTATCCGGGGCGGGAGGGTTATTGGGCGGTCGGTGTGCCGCCGTCGGGGCCGATGGATGCGCTGTCGTTCCGGCTCGGCAACCGGCTGCTCGGCAATGCCGGGGGGTTGGCGGGGCTGGAGATCACCGCGACCGGGCCGACGCTGCTGTTTAACGCACCGGCAACCATCTGCCTGACGGGTGCCGATTTTGGCGTGACGCTCGATGGCGCGGTGGTGGCGCGCCATGCGCCGATCGAAGTCCAGGCGGGCCAGCAACTCGTCATGGGCCGCGTGCGCGGCGGCGGCGTGCGCGGCTATTTGCTCGTCGCCGGCGGGCTCGATATCCCCGCCTATCTCGGCAGCCGCAGCACTTTCGATCTGGGCGAATTTGGCGGCCATGCCGCGCGCCGGTTGCTGGCCGGGGACACACTGCACCTCGCCGACAGGGCCACCGCCGCGCCCGCGCCCGTCACCGTTGCTCCGCCGATCGGTTCCGACTGGCGGCTTCGCGTGCTGTATGGCCCGCACGGCGCACCGGATTTCTTCACGCCCGACGACATTGAAACCTTCACCGCCGCGGTGTGGAAGGTCCATTACAACTCCAACCGCACCGGCGTCCGCCTGATCGGCCCCAAGCCGCACTGGGCACGTCAGGATGGCGGCGAAGCCGGGCTGCACCCATCGAACATCCACGACAATCCCTATGCCATCGGCGCGATCGATTTCACCGGCGACATGCCGATCATCCTGGGGCCCGATGGGCCGTCACTCGGCGGTTTTGTCTGCCCGTTCGTCGTCATCGCTGCCGATCTGTGGAAGATCGGGCAATTGGCGGCGGGCGACAATGTGCGGTTCGCGGTTGTCAGCGCCGAGGCAGCGGCTGCTGCTGCCGGCGTCCAATCGGATTGGCTCGCGGGTACGGCGGCCGAGGCAGAAGTCGCTGCTCCCGCGAACGGCATCGCCAGCCTGTCGCCGATCCTCGCCGATCTGCCGGCCGCGCCCGGCCGGCCGCGCGTCGTGTATCGCCAGCAAGGCGACCGCAACATCCTTGTCGAATATGGCCCGATCGTGCTCGATCTGGAACTGCGCATCCGCATCCATGCGCTGATGATCGAACTGGAGCGCCTGGCGCTGCCCGGCGTCATCGATATCGTGCCCGGCATTCGCTCGCTGCAACTGCATTTCGATGGCACCGGGCTCGATCAGGCGGCGGCGCTGGCGGCGCTGATCGCCGCCGAGGAACGGCTCGGCGGGCTGGATGAATTCACCATCCCGTCGCGAATCATCCATCTGCCGCTCAGTTGGAAGGACCCGGCGATCTACGAAACCATCGCCAAATATCAGGAAGCCGTGCGCGATGATGCGCCCTGGTGCCCGGACAATATCGAGTTCATCCGGCGCATCAATGGCCTTGCCGACGTCGATGCCGTCGAGACGATCGTCTTCGACGCCACCTATCTCGTCATGGGTCTGGGCGATGTCTATCTCGGCGCGCCGGTCGCCACGCCGATCGATCCGCGCCACCGGCTGGTCACCACCAAATACAATCCGGCGCGCACCTGGACGCCGCCCAATGTCGTC